>JAQXTL010000004.1:300000-517277 GCA_029219465.1 Methanobacteriaceae archaeon
TTCTTCTAGAATATTGTTCACTTTAGTTAAATAAAGCCATATTCACCAATAACTAAGTCGTATATCAATACAATAAACGACTTACTTATTATGGATTTCACATCTTTTTTAACCAAATCATAAAGTCTGAATAAAATATATTAAATAAAATTATAGTCAAAAATAAATGATTTTTTTTCAATATTATTTTACTCATTATTAGTTTATGGTGTTTAGTTAATATAAATTTAATGAAATATTGTGTTTTAAAAAAAGTTTAAAAAACAATAGATTGGATCTATTATTTTTTTTAAATCAAGTTTATTTCTTTTTAGTATTCTTCTTTATGTTCTTTTCTTCTGTATCCTATGATTAGTAAAATTAATGCAATAACAATCATACTAACGACTTGAATATGATTCACGTCATCATCAATTTTTTT
Source organism: Methanobacteriaceae archaeon (assembly GCA_029219465.1). Classification (NCBI taxonomy): domain Archaea; kingdom Methanobacteriati; phylum Methanobacteriota; class Methanobacteria; order Methanobacteriales; family Methanobacteriaceae; species Methanobacteriaceae archaeon. The sequence continues at coordinate 300,422 of JAQXTL010000004.1, forward strand.
AGTCACTTCATAGGATTTCGCATCAGATGACTCGGATTGACTGCTTCCGGCACCTGATCCTGAAGATGAAGAAGCACCCGCAATATTAACGCCTGAAGAACCATATGTATAATGTGTTGAGTTTAAATCTCCATTGTGTGCTTGTGAATTGCTATTGTTTGGATTATTTCCAAAAATGTTATTGTTGCCGTTACCATTGTTTCCGGGATTCAGGGAGTTTCCGCCATTATTCAACCAACCTAATCCCAATCCATTTCCTTTAAATGGGCTTTTAAGGTAATTTTTCAATCCATTGGAATATTCATCAGCTGTCATTTTACGTACTGGTTTGGAACCATCAGTATTGTTGACAACAACATTTCCTGTACCGCCTGTAACATATACTGCACGGTTTCCACCATACTTTCTACCATTGAGGATGTTATTTGCAACAATAGAATCAGACACAGTGGAACTGCCTCCACCTTTCAACGCTACTGCATAATCACTGTTTGTTGAAACATTATTGTACTGTATATTGTAGTTATGATCTCCCTTTGTGGTTTGTGAATAACTTATACCATAAACATTGAATCCTTTTTCAAAGGCATTTACAGTATCAACAATGATAGTGTTATTCATTATTCTATCATCAGAGTCCTGCACTTCAATTCCAGCAACCAAAGCCCAACTGTGTTTACTCGCATAACCTGTAACATTAATAAAATTACTGAAAATATCCAAATGTGTTATACCATAGATTGGTGAACTGATATCAAATAAAATTGTATTAATTCCTTGACCTATAAAAGTAACATTATATTTTAATGCATGTTCCACTTTTGCTTGAATTCCAGAATATTTTCCATCAGCCACATATATTATTCCTTCTCTATCGCCATTATCTGCTAGTTCACACAATGCATCATCAATAGCCCATTCTCCACCAAATGCGTTTTCCCAACTAGACCCATCATCCCCATCAGCAGAATTATTCACATAATAAATTATTTCATCATTTGATAACACTTCATCATTATATCCATTACAGTTTGGAATTGTTATATCAATAGAACTGTATCCTATCTCTTGCACATCACCCTATTCAACAGAAACTTCATCCATATATGTATCAATTTCATATGATGAACCACTAGATATATTATCATTAACATCTTCATTTGCACTTACGGTTCCCATTAAACAAATAAGCACAAAGAATACTGATAATATTCTGATTTTGTTAAATTTCAATTTTTATTTCTCTCTTTATATTTTTAAACAACCAAATTATCATTTCTAAAATGAATAAAATAATTCAAATTAACTTTACTAAAAAATAATTTAATTAATAACAAGATTACTTTACTCATGATTATTATATATTGTGACTAAGTAGATATAAAGTTTTTCAATTGAATATATAAATCAAAATCAATTTCCAAGCTGAAAATCATATAAAAATCAAACACAAATAAACTAAAACATTCTAAAAAAAAGAGTGATTAGCGAACAGAAAAATACTCAAAATTTAAAATGAATAAAAAACACAACTAAAAAGAATTCCAATAAAAACAGATAAAAAAAAAGAAAAAAGTAAGGTGTGCGTGTTATCACACCTATTTGTAGCATAATGCGTCTTCAGGACATGATTCAAGACATTGACCACATAAAGTACAGAATCCTGCAATTGGTAATTTAGGATCTTCTGTTTTGTGAATCATGTCGTAAGGACATGCAGCGACACAGTCTCCACATTGGTCACATTTAGATGGGTTGAATAAGATCCTGTCTCTTAATACAGGTTCGCCATCAATAGTAACTTCAAATTTGTCGACTTTTAATGCGTCGTTGGAACATACGGAAGCACAAGCTCCACATCTGATACAACTGGTGAATGATGGTTCATCATCAGTTTCTACTAATGCAGGGCAGGACATACCGGTTTTAGTAACTACACGAATAGCTTGTGTAGGACATTTGTTTGCACATGCTCCAATAAAGTCACATTTTTCTACATCTCTTGCGATTCCTTCTGCATCTACAGGTGAACCTTCACCCCATTCAACATCAATTTCTAATGCGTCAACAGGACAAAGTTTTACACATAAACCACATGCAGCACAAGCGCTAGGGATAGCAACAGTTAATGAAGAACCATTAGCAACAATGAAGTCACCAGGACATGCTTCTACACAAGTGTTACATCCGATACATTTAGCTGAATCGAAAGTGAATGAATTAATTTCTTTAGAACGTTTAACAGGTATTTTTTCGGAAATGAAAATTGCATTCCATGGACAGGTTTGGGAACATAATCCACATTTAATACAATTGCCACCTACAGTAACTGGACTTCCAACTTCTTCAAGAGAAATTGCGCTTACAGGACAAGGTTCTACACAAGATCCACATCCAACACAGTCTTTGATGTATACAGGACCTTTTCCGCTGAGGTCTAAGTCACATTCAGCAGGTTCTTTAACACCAGGAATACCAATTACGTCAACTGGGCAAATGTCAACACATTTTTGACACATTACACAGAAACCTTTAACTTCTTTTAATTTTGTACCAGTGACTTCAAGAGTTTCTTGAGGACAAACTTCTTCACATTTACCACATTGGTCACATAAGATAGAGTTGAATATTAATCTTGGTTGGGTAACTCCTTCAGCAATTTCATATTCTTCTACTTTTAATGCACCGTTAGGACAAACGTCAGCACATTTAGGTTCGCCACCACAAGTGTCACAATGTACAATAGCACTAGGTGTTACTTCAATAGCTGAAGTAGGACAAGTACCTTCACAAGCCCCACATTTGATACAGCCATCTTCGTTAAATACAATCATCAATAAACCCCCTTAAATTTAGAATTTTTTAATGAGGTTTCCTTCACTGTCTACAATATCTACTTCAGCTAATCTCATTTGACTATCCATTGAGTGAGTAGCACAAGATAAACATGGGTCGTAAGCTCTGATAACCATTTCCATTAAGTTAAAGATTTTGTCATCTACTTCAACACCAGGTTTGATGTAATCTTTAGCAACTTGGTGAATACCCATTTCCATAGCTGGGTTGTTTTGGATTGTAGCAACAACAATGTTAGCTTTAGTGGTTAATCCGTTTTCATCAGATTCGTAATGGTGGATTAAAGTACCACGAGGAGCTTCTACAATACCTACACCTTTACCTTCAGTTCTTTCTAATTCATCTGGGAATTTTTGACCAGATAAATCTTCTTCTAATGCGTTAGCAGCACATTCAGCAGATGCTAATAATTCTATGAGTCTAGCATAGTTGAATAATAATGGTGCTTGAGCATATCCGAAGTTGGAACGGAATTCTTTAAGAGCTTCTCTTGCGAGAGGTGCTTCTGCAGGCATGTCGTCACAAACATTGATCCTAGATAATGGTGCAACTCTGTAAATACCTTCTGGGTATCCTAATTCTTTGATGTATGGGAATTTTAACCAGGAGTAAGGTTTTACGTGTTCTGCAACAATGTCAGTGTACTCTGCGTTTCTGTATTCTAAGAGGTCACTGCCATCTTTATCTTTGATTCTTACGTTACCGTTGTATACATCCCAAGTTCCGTCAGGTTTTACGAGACCACAGTGTCTGGTGTCACCGAAGTTACCTAAGGAAGAGATTAAATCGATGTTTTCTTCGAATACAGGGAGAGCTAAGTCTAAAGTAGCTTGTGCTAATTCAACGTTTTGTTGTGCTCTAGCGAGTAAGTCTTTTTGAGTTTCATCATCTAATTCAGTTGAGATACCTCCAGGAGTTGAGGAAGTAGGGTGAATTGGACGACCACCGATTTTTCTTACAATTTCTAAACCGTTTCTTCTGATGTTAATAGCTTGAAGAGCGAGTTCAGGCATGTCTTTAATAACTTGGAAAACATTTCTAGTTTTTCTGGTTCCGTTAGGAATGATTAAATCTGGTGCAGCTAAGAAGTAGAAATGGAGAGCGTGGGAGTGCATGTATGAACCCCAGTTCATAATTTCTCTCATTCTGTATGCAGCAGGTAAGATGTCGTAGTCATCAAAACCAAAGATTTGGTCAACTGCTTTTGCTGCTGCTAAGTGGTGTTGTACATCACAAATACCACAGATTCTTGGTACGATTCTTGCTAATTCTTCTACAGGACGACCTTGTAAGAATTTTTCGAATCCTCTGAATTCCATAACATGTAATCTTGTTTCTTCAACGTTTCCAGCATCGTCAAGGTGTACGGTAATTTTTGCGTGTCCTTCGATACGGGTAACAGGTTCCATAGTAAGTTTAACCATCTTATTCTCCTCCTTTCTGCATTTTCATTGGAACTAAAGCTGCAGGTAATGTGTAAGTGTAGAAAGTACCTACAATATCATCTAATTGGTCGGCTACAGTTTCAGGATTTACAGTTTTATCTTCTTGTACACCGTAGTCAGATGCAATAGCACTGATCATTTTTGCTCCTTGGTCAGATACTTTTGCGGTAGGACCGTAACATCCTCTACATTGGATACCAATGGAAGGACATTCTGCACCACATAATGATACGGTAGCAGGACCCATACATACTAAACCTTGACTAATTAAACATAAGTCAGCTTCAGGTGCACCTAATTCGAATTGTCTTTTAATGAAGTCCATAGCTAAACCAGCAGGTGGTTTTTCTCTAGGACATACTTCACAAAGGTTAGTGGAAGGTAATTCGATTGTTTCACCTTTTAATAAGGTTAAAACAGCTTCTGCAACTACGTCAGAACGAGGTGGGCAACCTGGGATCAATAAATCAATGTCCATAGTTTCAGTAATTGGTCTTACTCTGCTTTCAAGGTGAGGTACTTCTTCGTGAGGAATAATACCTTCTGGGTTTACAGTAGAATCAGAGTTAATGTAAGCTTCTTGTTCTAATTCTTCAACAGTGAATAAGTTTCCGAGACCTGGAATACCACCGTAGCAAGAACAGGTTCCGTAAGCGATAACCATGTTAGCTTTTTCGTTTAACATTTCTGATAATTCTCTGTTTTCGTCGTTTCTAATTCCACCTTCAACAATAAGGATGTCTAATTCTGGTACTTCATCATATTTAGTATCCATAAGTACCGGGGAGAATTCGAAGTCAGCGAATTCCATTACATCAATTAATGATTCGTGGAAATCTGCAATGGATAAGTGGCAACCGGAACATCCGCCAAACCACATAGTTCCTATTTTAACTTTATCTGCCATATTCATTCCTCCAATTTATCTTTCAGCATTTAATTGTTCTTTTAATGGAGCTGGACCTAATTCTTTGATTCTGCTAACCATCATTTTAACAGCTTCAGAGAATTTTTCACCTTCGGATGCGGAAATCCAGTCGTGGTGAAGTCTTTCTTTTCCAATTCCCATATCTTCAACTAATTTATAAACTAATCTCATTCTACGATCTAATTTATAGTTACCTGAGTCATAGTGGCAGTCACCCATGTGACATCCAGCTACAAATACTCCGTCAGCACCTTCTTTAAATGCTTTTAAAATAAATTGTGGGTCAATTCTTCCAGAACACATTACACGAATAACTCTAATATTCGGTGGGTATTGCATACGTGCAGTACCTGCTGTGTCTGCTCCTCCATAGGAACACCAGTTGCAACAAAACATTACAATTTTTACATCATCAGCCATAGAGTTTCTCCTCCTCTATAAATATTTCTCAATTCAGAAAAACAATTTTTTGTCTTTCTAAAACAATTTTAAACTTTTTAAAAAATTTTAAAATCTTTCTTTAAAGAAATACACAACGTATATCTTTAAAACACAATTTTGTACGTAATGAGCTAGCTCAGCGTTACATTATGTACTGATTAATATATTTCATTAATAATTAATATAAAGGTTACTTAGAAAAATAAGCCAAAAACTTTATATACTATAAAACAGTCAAAAAAAGAATGAATTTAACGAAGTTAAAAAAGAAAAAAAGAAAAAATAGAAGGAATTAGATTCCATCAAGACTCATATCAATCATGTTTTGAGTTTGCTGTGCTAATTCTTCTGGAAGGCCAGTAATATCCATATTTAAGAAACCTCTAACAATCATGGATTCTGCCTCTTCTTCAGGGATTCCACGGGAGGTTAAATAATTGATTTCATCTTCAGAAATCTTACCCACAGCTGCTTCGTGAGACATTTCTAAGTTAGTTGAACTAGCTTCAAGTTCAGGAACAGCATAGATAAAACTGTCATCAGATAATACTAAACCTTGACATTCCAAATGACCTTTTACATTAGGAACATTACCTGCAAGGTGACCTCTAGCAAATATTTGAGATTCATCTTGAGCAACTGCTCTTGAGATAACTTCAGCCTTAGCACCCTCAGCATTTAATATTGCTCTTGATCCTACATCAATAATAGAATCTTTTTTACCCCCTTGGATACTTTGGAAAATAGCACGGGAGTTTTTACCATCACAATATGCTGTAGGGAAAGATTGAATTGTGCTTACAGGACTTGTTAAAATATAATTGTTAATGTATGTTGAATTGTCAGCTAATTTAATAGCAGTTCTTGGACGTACCTCTACTTCTTCAGCCCAGTTGTGAACCATAGTAAATGTAATTTTAGAACCAGGTTTTAAGTACATCTCAGAAACACCAACGTGCATTGCAGATGAAATGTCATCACCAGTAGCACAACCGGTAATTAAGTGTAATTCTGAGTTTTCTTCTGCAATAACGATATTGTGTGCAGTTTGCATAACATCAGTGTCACTAATAAACATACATGCTTGAACAGGCATTACTTCTTTAGTACCTGGAAGTGATCTAACAAAATAACCACTGGTAACTCCTTCTTCTTTTTCTCTTAAAGCAGTCTTAGCAGTGTATTTATCAGCATCTGGTTTAACAACATTCCACATGTAGTCTTCTAACCAGGAATATTTTTCTAATGCAACACCCATATTCATTACTTCAATGGAATCAGAAATGGAATTGTTAGTAAAAATGTTACTTTGATCAACTTGTAAAAAGGAACCTGATCTGTTTTCTTCGTTGGTATCAACACCAACTTTCAATAAGTCCTTTTTAGTTTGTTTACTTAAATCATCCAAATCATCAATCATGTCAATTGCATTGATTGTTTCATCGGTGAAATTCTCAATAGTAATATCAGCACCAATAGCTGCTTTTTTATTTATTGCTCTTTCAGCATCCTCATAAACATTGCGCACACTCAACACATCCATTAAAACCATTTTTTCTAATATCTTCAAGAATTTCATTAGGGTTTCCTGAACAGGAAATTGCCCCATCAATTAAAACGTGAGCTTTATCAGCACTAACAAAATTTAAAATGTAACCTAAGTGAGTAATTAAAAGACCACTTCTTTTTCTGCTACGTTGTGGTTTATCCTTATCAAGTAAAGTTCCAATTTCAGAAGCTAATAACTCAACGTTTTCAATATCTACACCAGAATCAGGTTCATCAAACATAGTGAAATCTGGCATTTGAGCGAGTAATTGTAAAATTTCAGAACGTTTTACTTCCCCACCGGAGAATCCTAAGTTAACATCACGGTTTAAGAATTCATCACTGAATTTAAGTTGGTTAGCTAATTCTTTCATTCTTGGGTTTAATTCATCTCTAACATCTTGATTAGATATAATTTTTAATAAGTCTCCAACAGAAATTCCTCTAATAGCAGGAGGAGTTTGGAAACTAACTCCAATACCTAATTGAACTCTTTCAGCAGTGGTTAAGTTAGTTATATCTTGACCTTTAAATTTGATAGATCCTTCAACAACATTATATTGTGGAAAACCTAAGATAGTTAAGAATAATGTACTTTTACCAGCACCATTAGGTCCTAAAAGAACATGAGTTTCACCTTCAGCAATAGCAAGGTTAACACCTTTTAGAACTCTTTTTCCAGCTACTTCAACAGCTAAATTTTCTATTTCAAGCAACATATAATCACCTATTCATTAACAAAAAATACTTTATAATAGTATAATATTTGCAATCTAAACTATAAATAGTTAACATGAAATTAAAAAAAAAGTCTTTTAACAAACAATTATAAAAAATAAAAAAAAGAGAAAACTGAAATTATTCAGTTACAATAATAAATTCGCCAACTTTTTCAACTTTAGCGAAAGGAACTAATAAAAGGTCACCATTTCTTTTAGCACCTTTAACATGAATATTACGGTCAACATCAACTTTAATTGCAATATCCACGATTTTACCAGTTTTTTCATTGATAATTAATTCATCAAGAACTCCAAGAATACGTGCATTGTTGGTAGCAACTTGATAATTTTTAATTTCACTCCATAATTTTTCTTCTCTTCTAGGAACTTGTTTATTTTCCATTAAATCACCTGATGAAAATTAAATCTAATTATATAATTATTTAATTTCATTATATTTAAATATAATATTCATTGTATAATTTTTCTGCAACTTTACTGTCCAATAGTGTATTAATATTTAATGCCAGTTCAACTTTAGGAATAACAATATTAGACTCTTCTTGTATAATGTTTTCACTTCTTAATATATTAAGCCCTGATGGGACATTTCCATCAAATTCATATGAATAATCTAATCCAAGCTCTTCAAATATTTCAACAGGAACTAAAACAGATAATGCATCCTTATCTGATTTAAAATAATGATTTAAAACATCATCAATAGTTTCTGCACAAATAAATGGTAAATCAGCATTTATAAACAGTAATGTATCATCTTTAGATTTTTTTTCAAAATAATCCAGTACATAAGACAAATCTGTTAGATAATCTTTACCTGAAGTATCAAGAATTTCAAAATCATAATCTAGTGACTTTAAGTATTGTGTAGTTTTACAAGTGTTAGGACTAACTGCAATAATGATTTTATCGATTAATTTAGATTGATTTAAATTATCAAGTACATATTTAATTAAAGGAACTTCTTTTAATTTGAAAAGAGGTTTTTCACAGGGAACTTCAAGTCTTGTTCCCCTACCTCCAGCCATCAAAATTGCATAAATCATTTAAATCATTGAAAAATTAAGCGAATTTACCACCATTCATTTTCATACGATCTTTAAGAATACATCTGCCACCTTGTTTTCCTCCAATAGGTACTTTTGGAGTTCCCATTGAATTCATACAACGAGCCATAATTGCAGAACCTAAAGCAAGACCATCTTCAACAAATACAACATTTTCAAATTTGTCCTGAACAGCTTCAAGAATAAGTTCTGGTTTGCGTCCGGTAATACCTGCTCTTCCAGTAATTCCTAAAGCAGAACCTGGAACAATTACGTTTTCATCAAATGCAACATCCAATACTCTTTTAACAATATTAGTACTTACATAATCCAAGGTGGAAAGTAAAGTTGGAAGACCATTAGCATCGTAGAATTGAGCACCTAAATCCATTAATTCACCTAATTTGTCACCGTTAAATCCTACATCACAACCAATTAATGTAGTTCCAGCATTATTAGCAGCAACAGGATCAACAGGAACAGTACCAAATCTGTCAACATCCATTGGAACTTTACAAATGTTAATTAATTTATGTGCTTCAAGTGCGTTAGCTTCAGCCTGTTTGTGGTCTGCTTTTTTCATTGCTTTTTCAGAGTATAAATCTAGTGCAGCACCGTTTTTCTTATCAATTTTACCTGAACCTCTAGCTAATGAATCAGAAACAACACCCGCAAGACCAAGGAAGTTTCCAACAGTATTTGCATATGGTTCATTATCATTAACAATACGTCCTGCTAAAGTAGAACCAAAATCAAGAGAAACACAAGGGTTTCTGTAATCAACATCAGTCCATTTAGCACCTAATTTAATACCTGCAGTAACAAGTTCCCCTTCCATCTCATTAGCAACAGTTTCCTTACCTTTAGGTGGGACAACACTAACAACTGCACCGTCAAATTGAATATTTTCCAAAAGAGAGTGTCTGTGTAATTTTTCAGGAAGTTGGGAAACACTCATTGCAGGAGACATTTTACGAGGTGGAATTTCAGCTTCAAGACAACCGTCAGCTAAAGCAATAATTAATTGACCTGCTTCTTCTGCAGTAGCAAAACCAGCAGTAACCCCAGTAGATCTAACAACAAAATCTAAATCTGTATCTTTATCAACATTTGCTTTCTTAAGAGACTGTAAAACAGTATCCCTAACTAATTCAGTTACAGCTTCTTTAGAAAGTTCAATTCCCCAAACAGTTTTACCAAATACTTCTTCTGAAGGTTTAGGTGGACGAATGTCTCTTGTCATTTTAACAGTTTTATTAAGTAAATAAGATTCACTTGTGTTTAAGTTAGTTGCCATGACAATACATTTAGTTGTTGTATTTCCCAATTCAACAGAAGCAGTTACATAAAAAACATCAGGCTTTTTAACTGCACCAGGACTTGCAGGACCAGCATGCTGTGCAGTCAATGATGCCAAATTACCCTCACGGGATTTAGCAATAATAGGTTTTGGACCTTTATTAAAAATTCTACTTAAAAAAGACATAGTATAACCTCAATATAATTAGATATAACTTTCTTTTTATAGTAATATAAATTTTATTAAAAAAATTTTCATTGATTAGAAAAATAAAAAGATTTCTTTTTAATATTCAAAGAAATAAAATCAATCTGAATAAAATAAATTCTATGTAAAAAATAGTCGAAAAATAGTGTTAAAAAATAGTTAAAAAAACAAAAAGGTTATAGATTAGAGAGAATCTAACCTATAATAATTTGTTCATTGGGTGGTTTTCTACAGGTTCGGTACCGAAGTCTGCTGCAGCTTCAGCTATAAACATATCAGTTTGTGCAACAGCAGGGAAAGCGATTTTAGCGTTATCGATAGGTCCGAAGAGAACAAAGTCTCCACCACACATTACTTGAACAATGTTTGCACCAATATCACAAACAGTGTAAGCATCTTTGTGACCTGCTTTTTTGTAGTCTCTTAACCAGTCCCATGCGGATGGTACGTTGTGAATACCTGATCCTACAGGGTATCCCCATTTAGCTTTTTCTGCGAAGGTGGTTTTTGCAGCAATACCTGCACCTTGACCTAAAGGAGTTACAGCAGTATCCATCATGAATTTTGTAATACCACAGTCAGCAGCAACTTCGAGTAAACCTTTTTCGTATGCACCGTCGTCACCGTTTTCCCACATAGCCATTTTACCGTCAACAGTAGCGTTCATAGGGTTGAAACCTAAGATAATAGAAGCAGAAATATCAGTTTCAGCTAAAGCGTCTAATTCAGATTTGTCTGCTGCCATGTTAATAGAGTTGTAAATAGCTCTTTCGGTTAATCCTGCTTCATCAGCGTATTGAGCACCAGCTACTCTTGCATCACCGGATGTAGAGTCGATAAGGAATGGAGCGTCAACTTGTTCTCCAACAAATTCAATGTATTTTACGATTGCTTCTTCAGTTTGTCCGAATACTTGTACAATGTATGGGTTACCTGTAACGTCTGAAATTTCAGCCATATCATTAAGTAAAGTTTCAGCTCTTGCTTTATCAAAATCTCCAGTCAATTCATCATTAATAATGTTGTGACCACCGTAGAAAATAGTCCCTGCTAAAACTGTAGGGTATTCACCAGGTTGTCCTCCCATTTTAACTCCTGCGAAATCAAAAACTTCTTGTTCTTTATCAAATTTAAACATAATAATCCTCCTTATAATAAGGTAGATAACATTGAAGCTATACCAAATTTAATAGCTACAACTAATATAATTAATCCAAGTATAATACCATATAAAATACCAACATCTCTACCACTTTGTTGGCCTAAACGTTGATAATATTCTCCAACAGTGAAATCAACTTTTTCTTCTGCATCGTCTAATTTAGCGACTGCTGCATTGAAATCATCTGAGGAAACCATAACTTGAGGTATTGAATTATTTTCATCACTCATAATAAACACCTCTAAAATCCTGCTAATTTTGCAATGAAAGGAATAATTACAACGAATAATAATGCAAAGAGTCCTCCAATAGCAAATCCTTTAAATCTAGTTGCGAGTAAACCAGCAAATAATTTACCTTCTCTTGCAACAAGTTTTGCACTGTATTCAGCATCATCAGCAGCTGTTTTCATTCCATTAATATTTGGTTTGTTTGAAATTTCAACCATCTAAAATTCCTCCTAGAACATCAAGAATAAGAAACCAACGATTAAAGTGAAAGCTAATCCTAACATGATCCCTTGAACTTTACCGGAGTAGTTACCAGCCATAGTTCTTTGGACAGCTCCAACCATATCAATTTTGGTGTTAATATCTCTAATTCTTGCTTCGATAAGAGCGGTTTCAGGGGAAACAACTTTAATAGCTTCTCCTTCTTCTTCCTCTCCATCGTCTCCTTCAACAGAAATAACCATAGCTTCTTCTTCAAAAGCACCAGGGTCTTTTTCTACACATTCATTGATTTTTGCTTGAATAGCACCAACATCTTCAGTGTCAATTAAGTCAACAATTTCTAATTGTTGTTGGAATCTTTCAACACCTTCGAGTGGAACGTTTTCTACGAATGGAATAGCACCAGTTGCTCCGATAATTTTCTTTTTATCAGGGTCTGCACCATTTTCATGTAAAGCTTTGAAACTTTGACCAGTAATGTGTCCTTGTACTTCAGCACCAGCTAAGATTAAGAAACGAATGTTAGGGTTGGAAATGATGTTAGCAACAACTTTTTCTACACCTAAGTTTTCAGTTTTACAAGGACCTGCAATAGCAGCACCGGAAAGTTCAGCTTCAATGTGAGAAGCAAGAGTGGTAACAGCTACAGGACTTTCAGGGTCGCCTACAATATAATCCCCACTAATAACTGGCCAGTTATCAGCAGCAGCTTTTTTATCAGCCATCTATAAAACCCCCAATGTTTGTAAGATTGGTAATGCTGCAAATATGATAAATGAAGCTAATAAAAATCCATATACAATGTTTGTTAATAATCCTGCAGTAATGTAAGATCCTTCCCTACCAGGGTATGATCCAACAGGACTTGTGTATGGGTCTAAGGAAGCCATTAATTCATCAGCAGCTAATTCTACTTTTGATACTTGTTCATTTATTTCATCCATAGATAGAAGAACAATTCCTGAACCTAAGGAAGCACCAATAACCCCAGTAACAGGATCATAAGCTAAATTCATATCTGGTATAATTTGTACCATTGGTAACATTTGAGCCATTATTAATTCCTCCTATTTATTCCTCTACTTTAGGCCATAAACCAGCCCATCTAGTTGAAGCAGCATCTTCACATGAAGCTTGTACAAATGCTTTGAATGAAATAATCCAACCAATTAATCCAACAATGAATACAAGGAACCATCCAAGACCACCAGTGGTAATGGATAAGAGACCAACTAAAACCATAGATAAGAATGCAGTAGAACAAGCACATTTTAAAGTTCTAACTTGATCTTCGTTTGGTCCTAAACATGCATTGAATGGGTGTTGAATTGCCATAGTACATAAGATAAATAATACTGCAATAAAACCAGTTCCAACAACGTGTTCGTAAATTAAAGCCATGTCGCAAGCACCAACGATAGCAACACAGAATCCTAAAACTGCTAACATAGCTGCTGCAGCAATTTCAATAGTACATTGAATCATAATAGGGATTTTCATACCTACGATTTTAGTAGCTACTAAAGAAATAACAGCACCAATAACAATAGCAATTACTAAACCTGCTACAGGAGCAATAATTGGCATTTTTAAAATAGTACCAATAGTTAAACCTGCTAAAGCAGAGATTACACCAACAGATAAAGACATATATCCGATAGATGGAACACCAGTACCTAAACCGTAACTTGCTACTCTACGAATAGCATCGGAACCCCAAACGATTGCGAGAACTGCACCGAGTCCAGCAAGAACAGGGCCTACAAGATTACCTAAGAATCCTGCAGCATAGATACATACTAATCCACCAACTAAACCTAAAATTAATAAATGCATTGAGTCAACTGCACCTGCAGCTGCACCATCTGCACTTCCACCAGCAGACATTTAGATACCTCCAACTAAGATTACACAAAAGATACCGATAACGATGGATGCAATAGCACATGCGAGAGCACCAGTTCCGATTCTTTTGAATTTTGGATCGTGCATACCTTCAATGGTACCACCAATGTTATAAGACGCAATTACAGAGTTAATAAAGAATACAGCAGTACCGATGATAGCTGCTAAACCAATACTAACAGCAGGGTCAGTGATTAAAGAACTTTGGGTAACTGCAGTGTTGATTCCGTAGTATACTAAACCTCCACCGAAACCACCAAAGAGACCACCGATAAGACCACTTACGTAAGAAGTTAATGGTACACCGTGACCTTCAGTACCAGGGGTTTTGTATGCTTCTTGATTACGTTTACTAATCCAATCTACACGTACTTTGGATGCTGCAGGAACAACACCTACACCAAATACATAGATTAAGTTAGCAATGAGCATGGTAATACCCATCATAATCATAGCACCAATAGCACCACCAATACCAATTATATAAAATGGTTCACCAGTCATAGTAGCTGCAGTAATAAGACCTGTTAAACCTGCACCAGCAGCTAACATAGCAGTACCGGTACCTACACCAGTAGCAGTAGCCATAGCTGCAGGAGCTCCTCCTACAGGAATAAAGTGCACACCAGCACCAATCATAATACCGCCTATTGCGATGAATAAAATTAAACTAATTGGATCCATAATAAAACCTCCTTATTCATCCCCGTTTTCATCTGCTAATAAAGCATCAGGATCATAAGGTCCGTATTTTTCTCTTGCGAATACTTCAATTCTGTCATTACCGATGATTAATAAGATAATGATAATAATACCAACAACAATACCACCGTATACACCGAATACTACGGAGTTCCAGAAGCTGAAGAATACAACGAGACCGAAACAGAAACCAGTTAAAGGTCCACCAAATTTAGCACAGAAGTTTACAACATCCATAGAGTTTTTAGCACCTAATGGAGCTTTAGTAACGATATCTCCTTGAATAGCTACAGGAGTACCTCCACCAAATTCGAATTTTTGGTATTCACTTTCTGCACCGTAATGTACATCCCCAGTTGAAGAACCAATAGCACCTAAAGCAATACCCCAAAGCATTGCGGAAAGTGGTAATGGGAATACGTGTAACGGAGTTCCGTTTAAAGGAACAGTCATTAAGTATGAGATTCCAACAATACAAAAACTAGTAATAAATCCGTGACCAACGATAGGTCCTAAAGATTGAGTTAACACATCCATAAATAAAGGTTGTTCGAATTGAGATTGACCAACAATCCTTCCCATATGAGCTGTGACAGTATAAATTCCGTGAACAAAAGCAGCGACACAAGCACCCATTGCAATAGCAACGATAGGTAACATACCTAATTGCATTACAAGATATGCAATAGCACCAGCAACACCACACCAAACACCATAAGCGACCGGTTCACCAGATGCCGCTTTGTTAATCATACGGTGTAAATGTCCCATTTGTGGAGCAAGTTGAACTTGAGAGTTAGGGTTACTTTGAGAACCAATATCAGATTCTAAGTCCTCTGCAGCCCCTCCGATAGTAGCAACTGCACCCATTAATGCAACTACACCTAATGTTACAGGGTCCATAATTTTTTCCTCCATATTTATTATTAAATTGATCATTTAATAAACGTGAATAAATTTTGATTTTTGTTCCATACAAAAATCATACTGCAATAATAATTGCATAGTATATTTTTTAAAATTATTAATATAAATGTTTTGTGAATTAAATTAATTCAAACAAATTTAATTATGAAAAATAGATAGGTGAAAAATACACCTATCTACGTGTTTTTATCTATTTATCTATTTTGCTGGGGTAATAACAGTTCTTTCTCCAGCTGGTTCGAATTCTCTTAAAGCACCTTTAGCGAATTCTGCACGTACTTGGCTGAAGTCGAAGACTAAGTTTTTATCAGCAAATGCAATTTTGACTAATGGGTTGAAAGCAAAAGCATCTCCACGAGCTGCGTGAGGAGCTTGTGCAATACCTGCGTATTCACCTTGGTGACCTACGTTCATTGCATAGTTAGGATAGTTTGGTCCTCTCATTTCGAGTGGTAAACCTTCATCGTTTCTGATAGCGAATACGTTAGCAGCACCACATTGGTCTTGTAAATCGTATCCGTAGAAACCTAATCTGGAGTGTTGTTCTTTGTGTAAGTACATACCTAAGTACCATGCGCTTAAACCAGTTTGTGCGTTACCAGTAGCGAATGCAGTGGAACAACCAGCAGCTGCGGAAATAACGGAAGCTCTTTGAGATCCACCGAAGTGAGTTTCGAGTAATGCTGGGTATTCTTCGTATTGGTCTAATGCGTAGAAGGTTACTTCAGTACCAACGTCTAAAACGGTGTCCATGTTGTTAGGTGCTTCACATAATCCGCCGTATTTGTCTTCGACGTAATCTTTACCGTAGTAAGTGAAGTCATCTAATACATTATCAGTGTATGCTGCGGTAGCATATTGAGTGAATCCTACACCACCAGACATGTAAGAACCTAACCAAATTTGGTCGTATAAAGCAGCACCTAATGCTACAACTTCTAAGGAAGTTTGTACAGGGTCATCAGGGGATACTCTGGAAGCTTGACAGATATCTGCCATGAATCCGAATGGAACTCCACCAAGTTCGTTTGCTGCTCTTGCTCTTCTTACAGGTAAGTAGGTACCCATTTGAATAACTTCTGCGTGTTTGGATGCGTATGCGAAGTCACCAGTAGCTCCTTCACCAGCACATTGGTTGTATGCAGAAATCATGGACATACCAATTTGCATAGCAGACCATCTGGAGGTAGTACCACCGTCACAAACTCTTCCTACGATGGAAGGAATTCTTACAGCTTGCCATACAGCTCCACCAACTTCAGCTTTTAAAGCTTCAGCTTGTTCTTCAGGGAACTCTTTGTTAATGTCTAAAACAAATGCGGAGTCGATTTCGTCAGCTAATTCGTCATCACCAGTGAAAACTTTTACGTAAGAATCTTGTACGATTAATGGGTCAGTTTCTACCATGTGTTCTTGAACTACAGCTGCACCAGGCATAGCGTGGTTTACAGTTTCTAAGTAGTTAGTAATAGTTTCAGGAGTTACTTCAATACCTAATCTTTTTTCAAGAACATTGTGAGCAGTGTTTAAACCTACAATTACAGTTCTTCTAATGTCATCCCAAGCTTGTTGGATAGCTGCGTTGTTAATGAAGTGTAAATCGTCACCTTCAACAAAAGTGTCAGTGCCGGATAATTGGTAAGACATTAAAGCTCTTTGACCTAAAGGAGTACCAATGTCTGGGTTGTACATTGGGATTCCTCTTTTTTCAGCAATTTCTTTACCTTCGTTAACAAATGCGGTTTTTCTTTCAGATTGTTTCCAACCGCCCATGTTATAGAATTGGGTTGATTTTTCAGTTGGATCTTCACTGAATTTTTGTTTCATTGCATCTAAGAATTTTTTATCAGCCATGTTAATTACCATCCTGCGTTTGGATCAAAAGCACCGAAAGATCTGGATACGTGAATATTGTGTAATACTTCAACAGCATCTTTATCATCTTTGTATGCTTCACCATCTATTCTGTAAATAGTGGTTTTTGCTTTTAATGTTTCTTCATCTAATGGTTCACCTAATACAACAGGTTCATCTAATTCTACACCAATTTGGTCTTTTACCATTTCAACTTTACCTGTTTCTTTGTTGAATACTTGTCTTCTAAGCATATCAAACATTAAACCATTTTCATCTAATCTTAAAGAGTGACCGTGCACACCTGCACCTCTAATACCAGTTCTTGCGGTATCGAAGTATTCGGTTTCTAAGAGGATTTTGGATAATCTTTCGATATCTCTTTCTCTTGCTTCGATTACTTGTCTTCCGGATAAAGTACCAGTATCGATTCCTCTGTATCTGCTTAAGTAAGATCTTGCTCTTAAGTAAGGTTGAGCTGGAGCAAAGTACATGGAGTCTACGAATTGAATGTATCTAATTCTGTCCCCTGCTTTTGCACCGTCGATAGGGGTTACTAATTCTCTTACAATGTCATCAGGCTCGTCCATTTCATCTAATGGTGGGTGAACAGATTTGTATTCTTCACCTGGAGCTCTGTGACCTAATATTTTTACTACGTCTTCATCAGAGATTTCTCTTAATTTTTCTAATTCATACTCTGGGTCACAGAAATTTCTTCTGTTTTGAGCAACCTGAGAAGTACCTGGATAAATTTGTACCATAATTATGCATCTCCTAATGCTAATTTAACTTTTCTAATAATTTCATCTAATTTTTCTTGTGAAATTGTTTCACCACGGATAACTCCTGTTACTATATCTTTAATGATTCCTTGGGTCTTAATATCTTCATCTGCTGGCATTACTTTTGAAGTTTTAACCCCAATCTTAGCAAAATCCTCACAGTCAACAGGGGATTCACAAATGATAATACAAGGCTTATCTACGTTTCTTAAAATTAACCTTGCTTTGTAAATAATATGATTTGCAACACCACCTAAGTGGATAACAAGTAACTTGAAATTATTCAATTGATTAATTTCTTTGTCTGTGATTCCGAACAAAGTTCCACCAGATGCAGGAGCATCATGAGGAACACCAGCACCAGCATTTAGTACCACAGTACTTGTTAAAACATTGGCCTCACGTAAACCAAATGTAATTTCACAAACTGGTTTAGTAATGTGTCTACGTCCTGGGGACATAGCAACAGCACATACATCGGTACCACATTCAGCAAAAGTGCCTCTTTGTGCAAGACTTCCGCCTTTTCCCATACCGCTTGTTTCCCTACAATCTACAACGTGAGTACATCTTCCAATCATATTAATCCATAGTATCTCTTCTAATAATGTTCACATGACTTTCAAAGCTAGAATATTGATCAGTCATTCCAACGAGTTCATCAGGCAATTCTGCTGAACCATACTTAATTTTATCAGAAACAGTTTTATGTTTCCTAATATAATTACTTCTGTCTTGATTAATATCAAAACCGAACGGAATGTGTTTTTTACAGACTTCCTCAATTTCCTTAATCGTAGATTCCATTGTTAATTCAATGAAGATTCTTGCGGTTTTAACTTGTAAAACAACATCTTCACCATTAATGGTAATAACTCTACGTTCTTTATATTTATCAGGTAAAGTTTCTTCACCTTTTGGAAATCTTGGACCGTGAATAACAGTTCTTTGAACATCGTCGATAAGTTCCAAGTCATTTAACAACTTTTCAGTTGTGTCACTACCAAGAACCCTATGAGGAAATATTTCAATATCCATTTTTTAACCTTCGAAAATTAGATTTATTTAAATTAATTAGATGTCACCTTTAATTTCTTCAGCTGCAATTGCAACAGCATTCATAGGTTCTCTAAATTCATCAATTTGACTGTATACTTCTTTAATTAAACCAGAAGTTGCTTCTGGTGAAAAGAGTTGTGTTCCTGCGTCTAATGACATAGCTGCAGCAGCACATGGAATACAGAATCCTTTACTGTGTCTGGTTACAACGTGGTTACCGTTGAAGAGACCAGGACCTCCACCACCGTAGATGGAGTGACTGAAGAATGAGAATCCAACAGCTACACCTTCTGCTCTACCATAGTCAATACTTGGTAAACCAGTAGCGAATTCTAAGTTATCGTTGAAGTATAATAAAGTAGATGGTACACCTTGAGCAGCACGAGCAGCACCAACGTTAACCATGGTTGCAGCTACAGCACCAGCAGCAGCGTATGCGTTCCATTTAGCTGCGTCGTCAGTGTTGTAGATAGAGAAGTCAGTTAATTCTTTTTGAGGAGCGATAACTCCGTCAGCTTCTGCACGAGCAATGGTTGCTTGTACGATAGAACCAACAGTTCCTTCACTTGCGTTGTCTTTTACTAAATCCATTACTAAGTTATCAGCGTTTAAACCTTGGTAAGCTAAACCTAATAAGTGTAATCTTTCGTAAGTACCTACTGCGTCACCCATTTCGAACATAGCAGTTTGTTCAAAGATAGATGCTAATGCGGTAGTTTGGAAAGTGTTTTTCAAAGTAGCAGCAGCGAAATCGTTTGCTTTTACTCCTCTTAATGCGTAACCTGCACCTTCGAGTTTTTGTGGAATGTCTAACATAGTAGCAATGTTAGATCCTTTGTAGTCTACAGATTGTGGGTATCTACCTAATACTGCAGCTTTTACAAAGTTAGCATCGTAGATGCTTACATCACAAACATCGATAATAGCTTGTACTAAAGAAGTAGCAGTAGCTAAAGTAGCAACAGAATATTCAGCAGCAGCGTCAATTCTTTGAGTTGGTACTTGTACTAATAATCTTTTACCACCAGAAATAGGTTCTACTTTAGTATCGTCACCTTCAGAAACTTGCATAGTTTCTTTAATTTTTTCTGCGATTGCTTCTGCGTTAGAAACAATGTCAAGATCTAATTCTCTTCCTAAAATTTTGGATTTGTCTCCACCAACAGAACCGGTCCTTACGGATTTTTCTACTCCTTCTAAGTTTACTGCAACAGTTCTTTTAACACCTTTAACGATGTTTTGAATTGCAGGATTTCTTAATGGACTAATAGCTTCGATTGGTACGTCAGATGCAATTACGGATCCTCTATCGTCGTATAAATCGACTTTATCATCAAACTTTGCCATTTTTTCCCTCCTAAATAAATAGAGTTTTAACTAATATACCACAAAAATGGTAAAATTTTTCACCAAATTGAGTTAAGCTATAAAGCAAATTTTTGTTAATAGCTAACTATACGGTATACAAATTTTATTTTAGTCAAGATATAATATAAACATTACCTATACAGTTTTTTAGAAAAGTATTTATGCAATAATAATTTAAGAAAAATAACCCTAAAAGTAATACTTTATATTATTATTTTAATAGATTTATTTTAAAATTAAATAAAAAAAACATAATAACATCTAAAAACAATACAATTTAACTTTATTTTAAATAAAATACTAAATATTAATGATTATTATCCAATTTAAAGAAAAATTTAAAATTATTACTCAGACCCGTCAAAGTAATAAAAAATACTAAAAATAATACTTAAAAATTCACAAAAAATGACTGTTAATTTATAAATAAAATGAAAATAAAAATTATAAAATATGCAATTAGTAGCTGATGTTGGAGGAATACCTGGAAAGGATTGTAACGGTTTTTGTAAATACTGTTACTTTAGAAAAGTAAAAGATGTTAAAAGTTTTGGCTGTGCATATTGCCTACCTAATAAAGTTGGTTGTGATAGATGCAGTAAAGGTGTTAGTGAAACACAAGGTGAATTCAAATCACCGTTCCAAGTTATAAGTGAAGTTCAAAATGCACTAATGATGAATATGCAACCTGGAAAAATAACTGCAAACATCAGTGGTGGTGGAGATATTAGCTGTTATCCTCACCTTGAAACATTAACATCAAATCTAAATCAGCTATCTATACCTTCAGTTTTAAGTTACACATGTGGAAAAGGTATAAATGATGGTGAAATTGCTTCAAGATTAATAAATAATGGTGTGGAAGAAGTTTCATTTACTATTTTTTCATCATCCCCAGAACTTAGAAGAGAATGGGTTAAAGACCAACACCCTAAAGAAGCACTTAAAGCCTGTAAAATATTTTGTGAAAACATTAAATTAACAGGTGCTGCTGTAATTATTCCTGGAGTTAACGATGGGGATGTACTACGTGAAACCTGTAATGCTCTAGAAGAATGGGGTGCACAAGGCATGCTTTTAATGAGATTTGCAAATACATTCAATGAAGGATTGATTCTTGGAAATGAACCTATATTAAAAGGTATTGAATCACAGCCTGTTGAGGATTTTGCTGAACTTGTTAGACAAATCAATAGCGAATATAACTTTAGAGTTAGTGGAACACCTTTATGTGACCCTGAAACTGGTGGTCCATTTGCAATTGCAAAAGATGAAAACGAAGTATTCCTTCAATTTATTAAACCCGTTACCGGAGAAGCAACAATTATTACATCAAAAATAGCTGCTCCATTTATTTCAAAAATATTTGACAAATTGGAAGTAGATACTGTTAATGTAGTTGCAGTTGAAAAAGAAATAGCTTGTTTAATTACAAAAGAAGACCTAGAACAAATTGATTTAAGTGAACTTAAAGATTCAGTAATTATTCCAGGAAGATCATTTGTCCATCAGTTAGATGCTGAGAGAATCTTAAGTGCTGACGGAGTTGAAAGACTTGTTGGACGTGGTCCAGATACATTAACTGTAGATGGTGAATTAAGTATTGATATGACTGATGAAAACGTCATAGAAACAGAACTAGAACAGTTTAATGATTTAGTGGATGCTATTAACTTCTTTGGAATGAGAAGAATATAAAATAAAAAAAAGATTTAGTTTGAATTCTCAACAAGAGAACTCTCACTATTAATTTTTACCAAGATATAATCATACATAAATGATTTTTTAATCTCAGCGATTTCAGATAATTTTTTACCATCAATTTCAACATTAGCGATTACATCTGCATAATCATCATATTTTAATTTTACACGAACACCATCTAATTGAGAAGTAATCGGAGCTGGGGAGAAAACATTTTTAATTTCTTCAACTTGATTTTCAATTGCATTTTTAACAACAATAGATGGTACTAATGGTGCATCAAGAGCCATTTCACGTTTTTTATCATTTAATATGCTCTCACATGTTTCAACTAATTTATCAAGAGCACGAACGTCAGGACCTCTTCTTAATCTTCTAGGGATTCTACCTAAATCCCCAACATATGCATCTGCACCTGGAAGATCATCTGCATCAATATCAGGAGCACCAGTTACAATTACTGGTATATCAATATCATCATACAAGAAGGATTTTTCTTTAATACATTTTTCAAAACTGCCCAATGCAAAAATTGCAAGGTCATGTTCTTCAATTAAGCTTTTTTCTTCTTCAGTAATACCTGAAGTACCTTTACCATCCCCTCTAGCAAGACCAATCATGTTATCTTTTGCACCAAATTCACGTAAATATTCAGAAATATCACATGCTGCATGAGGCAAGTGGTGTCTTGCAAGAGTTGGTGAAACAATAGCTATTTCAGAACCTGCCATTGGAGCGACAGAGATTTTTGCTAAAAGTTCGGATGCTTTATCCTTAATTTTATCAACATCTTCCATAGGAACTGCAATATTTAAAATCAATTCCATTTGTTGAATACTTTCTTGAAGAATAAAACCTCCTAAATCTTCAATTAATTCTTTAAATTCTTCACTTTTGTGAACTCCACCAGTAAATGTTAATGTTTCATACATACTAACAACTCTCAAAAAATGCAATTAAATTATTAATATATTATATTATTATATACTTATTAAATTTTCTAAAATTGAATATCTGATTTCTATTTTTTCAAAAGGATTTTTTGAAATGCAATTGTGAGATGGAATTTCAACAAGATTTTCGCTTTCAATTACTTCATCTTTTAGATAATCCGGATAGATTACATAGTCAAAATCATCACACACAACATTAAATCCCATATCCAAAGCAATGTCAGTTAAAAACTTGGAATAAACCTTCACATTGACGTTTTGTTTAAAATCTGAATTCAAATATTTTCTGCATAATCCATAATCGTCAAAAAAGGCCAATACATCTACATCAGACAGTTCATTTTGGACAGTTTCGGATACTTTTTTAATACTTTCAAAAACTTGCCTAGGAGTATTGATTTTAATAGCTAAACTATTCATTTCCACTTTGCTTTCTGATAATAAAATAGCCAAATCCCCATCTTCTTCATCAGGATTTTTATTTACAACATAATCGCAGATTCCTGCAAGTTTAACAATTTCTTCACACATTGGTGTTGTGATTATTTTCATAATAATTATTATATATTAATCTTTAATATAAATTAACCCATGAAAGTTACATTAAGTTTTGAAGAAAGTGAAAGTTTGGATGTATCAGTAATGGTTGATGCACTAAGAGCCAGTTCTACAATAACTTTGGCTTTAGATAATTTTGAAAAAATTATTCCATGTTTTACTGTATCCCAAGCAATTGAACTAAAAGAAAAACTTGGGGGCATTGTTGCAGGTGAGAGAAACGGCAAAAAAATCGAAGAGTTTGACCTTGGAAATTCCCCTGCAAAAATAAAAGATTATACTTCAAATTCCAACCAGTTAATTTTAACAACAAGTAACGGTACTAGAATTCTTGAGAATATGAAATCTAAAGTTCTTGTTGGATCACTTATCAATGCAAAATCAGTAGCTAAACAATGTATCAAAATAGCTGATGAGCATATTGATGTAGTAATGGCTGGAGTTAAAGGCCAGTTTGCAATTGAAGACTTTTTAGCATCTGGAGAAATATTATACTGGATTAATGAACAGTTAGATGATTGTGAATTAAGCGAATATGCAAAAGCTGCTATTTTGGCAAGTAGAGATTATGATGCTTTAAAAGAATCATTTATTAATTCAAGATCAGGCAAAAGATTAATTGGCTTAGGCTATGAAGAAGACGTTAAATTATGTTGCATGAAAAACATTACTGAAAATGTTGCAATATATGAAAATCAAGAATTAACCTTATTAAAAGATTAAATTTATATATTCAAATCTTATAATATGAAAATACAATTTATAAAGAAGTGTTTTTTTAATGAATAGAGAATTGTTAACAATAATTGGTACTGCCCACGTATCTGAAGAAAGTGTTAATGAAGTAAAAGATGCAATCTACGAACAACACCCAGACATTGTTGCTATCGAACTTGACAGAGGAAGATATGCAAAAATAAAAAACAAAATGATGGGTATTGAAGAAGATGATGAGATTTCAGTTACAAGAATAATTAAAGAAAATAAAGTAGGATTATTCTTGGTTAACACACTTCTAGGATATTTCCAATCAAAAATTGGAGACGAAGTAAATGTAGATCCGGGTTCTGAGATGATTGGAGCTATTGAAGCATGTGAAGACTTAAATATCCCAATTGCTCTTATTGACCGTGAAATTAATATCACATTACAAAGAGCCTTAAACAAAATGGGATTTATGGAAAAAGCTAAATTCGCATACGGATTACTCTTATCCATTTTTGGTTTAGATGACGACGAAGATGATATTGATATTGAAGAATTAAAAAAGTCTGAAACTATTGATGACATGATGGAAATATTCAAAGATGAAGCTCCTAGTGTTTATGAAGTTCTTGTTCACGAAAGAGATGCATACCTTGCAGGAAGAATCATGCAAATACCTCATGAGAAAGTTATTGCAGTTGTTGGAGCAGGACACAGACCTGGAATTGAAAAATACTTGGATAATCCAGAAACCTTACCTGACTTAAGAGATTTAGAAGTTATCAATGAAAAAAAAGGAATACCATGGCTTAAAATTTTAATTGCAATGATACCAATTTTATTTGTTGTGATATTTTTTCTGGCATTCTTTAATGGGATTAATATAACTGGAAATATCTATGAATTTATAGTTATCAGTATGTTAATGGGATTTATTGGATCCATACTTTCCGGTTCAAAGATACAATCCGCAATAGTTGGAGGGGTTGTAGCTCCATTAACCATTATACATCCGTTACTTGCAGCAGGATGGTTTTCAGGACTAACTGAAGCAAAGTTCAGAAAAGTTAGAAACAGTGATATTAAAAATCTAACAAAAATTGAAAGTTTAAGAGATTTATGGAATAATAACATATTTAGAATATTACTTGTAGTTATTGGAACAAATTTAGGTGTCAGTTTAGCTACACTCGTAATTTTACCATCAAAAGTTTTCATCCCATTATTTATGAAAATATTTGGTGGATGAAAAATCTTTTATATATAACATTTTAAATATATTATATTATTAAATATAAGGAAAAAAACCATGTATTTTATATTTCGTTGTGACTGTGGACGTGCACTCTATGCAAAAGAAGGTGTTGCTACAAGAAAATGTGTATGTGGCAAAACCATAAAAGTCAAATCTAGACGTATTTTTGAAAAAGTAGCTACAAGAGAAGAAGCATCCCTTGCAGTTCAGGAAATGCAAGATAAAATATATGGAAACACTGGATTTATGAAAGCCAGTGATTTATAATAACCAGTGGTTGTTAAAAATGATTGGAACGACAATAGAAATAGTTATAATTTTAATTTTAATAGTTTTAACAGGATATTTATCAATGGCTGAAATGGCTGTTGTATCAGTAAGAAAAGCAAAAATGCAAAAATACTTAGAAGAAGGCAATAAAAATGCTAAAATCGTTCTTGATTTAATCGAGGACCCTAATGAATTTTTATCAACAGTTCAAATTGGAATTTCACTTATCGGTGTTTTAACAGGGGCTTTTGGTGGAGTAACATTATCCGAACCATTAGCTAAAGCAATTTCATTCATACCTTATAATGACGTGATTAGTGTAATCGTTGTTGTTGTACTTACAACCTATTTAACATTAGTTATCGGTGAGATCGTACCTAAAGTTATTGCTTTAAATGACCCTGAAAAAGTGTCTCTTAAAATTGCAAAAACTATGGTTATTCTCTCAAAAGTTTCAAAACCGGTTAGTTATGTTCTTTCTAAATCAAGTGGTTTTGTCTTATTCCTAATGAGAATTGAAAACAAAAACGATGAATTAGTTACTGAAGAAGAAATCGAATTAATGATTAAAGAAGGAATTGAAGACGGAACTATTGAAAAAGAAGAAGAAGACATTATTAAAAGAGTTTTCAAACTTGACGATAAAAAAATCGGAAGTATAATGACTCCACGTAATGAGATTATTTGGATTGACCTTGAAGATGACAGAGATGTAAACAAAGTAAAAATTATTGAAAGTAAAAGATCTATTTTCCCAATAGCTAGTGGAGAATTAGATGATTTTATTGGTGTAGTTCAGGCAAAAGACATCCTCTCTGCAATGTTTAGTGAAGAGAAATTTGATGTTGAACAAATCATTAAAAAGCCATTAGTTGTTTCAGAACACTTAGAAACCTTGGATTTAGTAAGAGAATTCAAAGAAAACAATGGTCACGTTCATATGACTATTGTAGTAGATGAATTTGGAAGTGTCGAAGGTTTAATCACATTAAACGATTTACTTGAAGGAATTGTTGGAGAAATTCCTGGAATCGACGAGGAAGACGAACCTAAAGCTGTCGAAAGAGATGACGGAACCTGGTTAATTGACGGAAGATACCCTATTGACAGATTCGCAGAAATATTTGACTTCAAATTTAATGAAGAAGAAGACAATTACACAACTCTTGCAGGATTTATCTTAAGTATTAGTGGTACAATTCCTAATGAAAAAGACAAATACACATATGAAAGATTCATATTCGAAATCATCGATATTGACGGACACCAAATTGATAAAATCCTTGTAACTGACCTTGGAGTCGAAGAAGTTGAAGTAGAAGAAGAGGAATAAAATGGATGCTGGAATTATTATTCAAATTGTCTTATTAATAGCAGGATTTGTATTTTTAATTAAAGGATCTGATTTATTTGTTGATGGATCTAGTAATATTGCATATCTTTTAAAAATCCCAACAATTATTGTAGGATTAACAATTGTGGCATTTGGAACCAGTGCTCCTGAAGCAGCAGTTTCAATTGCTTCATCTCTTGCTGGAAGTAATTCAATAGCTATTGGAAATATTGTTGGAAGTAACCTTTTCAATATCCTATTTATTATAGGAATAACTGCACTTTTAAGTGAGTTAAAAGTAGAAAAAAGTGTTTTAAAACAGGATTTACCATTCCTTATCTGTATTACATTACTCTTAGTGGCATTTCTTGCAATTGACTTGAAAATATCTACTATTGAAGGATTAATATTACTTGCAATATTATTTGGATACATATATCATCTTATCCGCAGTGCAAGAAAAGAAAGTAATTCCAATGAAGTTGAAACACCTACATTAAGTCTTCCAAAAAGTATTGTTTTCATCCTTATCGGGATTGCAGGAATCGTTTTAGGTGGAGACTTAGTTGTAAACAGTGCTTCAGCTATAGCAATTGCATTTGGAATGAGTGAAAAATTAGTAGGTTTAACAATTGTAGCAATGGGTACTTCACTACCAGAACTTGTAACTTCACTTACAGCTCTTAAAAAAGGAGAAAATCAATTAGCTATCGGAAATGTAATTGGATCTAACATATTCAATATATTATTTGTTGTAGGTGCAAGTGGTGCAATAAGAGAATTAGTTATTGAACCAAGTTTAATGGTTGATATTGTCTTTATGGCATTTGTTACCATATTATTCTACGTATTTGGTAAGACCCAATTAAAATATGATAAAAATGAAGGTATTGTATTTATAACATTATTCGTTATCTACATGGCCTTCGCGATTTTGAGAAATTAATTCTTTTAATTCACAAGCCTTACAGATATCAGAAGAAGTCGGTTCACCACACTTCTCACATTCATTAAGGTTTGTGGAAATACTATTTTCAAAAGTTAATATCTTTTGGAAAGACTCCATCACATTATTTTTAACACCAGGATATTTATCTTCACTTACATTTAAGAATTCTTTAATTTTAGCCCTTAAAGACAAATGAGAATAAGGACACTCATCCAAGTGAATATCAATATTATTGATTACAGCCCACATTCCAACTTCTTTTTCAGGAGTGTTCCATAAAGGTTTTATTCTTGGAACCAGTTTTGGATGAATTACATCAAGTTCAGGCCCGAATTTTGAGAATTTAATTGTATCCCCACGTGCAAAACTCATTAAAAATGATTGGATTTCATCATCCAAGTTATGTCCAGTAGCTATTTTAACAGCACCAAGTTCATATGCAGTTTTGTTTAAGATATTTCTTCTAAAAACACCACATGGAATACATGCACTTTTAAAATCCTGATAAATATCATCCAGTGCAAATCCTTCTTCATCTTTAAATGACTTTTGAACCAATTTTACTCCAAGTTCACGAGCATTGTTAACAGCAGAATCAATACCATGTTGTCTGTATCCTTCAATACCCTCATCAACACTAATAGCTACTAAATCAAAATCCAAATGCTCTTGATAATTTTTAAGAGCATGTAAAGTTAATACACTGTCTTTACCTCCAGACAATGCTACAGCTATTAATTCGCCTTCTTTAATTAGTTCATAATCACTGATTAAGTTATTAATCCTTGTAAAAATATGTTCATTAAATTCATCTTTGTTTAATTTAACCATTACTAAATTAATTTATAATAAGATAAATAAATAATTTTAGTAGGTGAAAATATGATTACATGCGATTTTGCAATATTACCAGTAGGTACCAAAACAACTGAATGTAAAGATTATGTAACTGCAGCAGTGCAATCCATAAAAGATTCAGGACTTAGCTATCAGTTAACCGGAATGGGAACACAAATAGAAGCAGATAATCTTGAAGAACTCTATGCTGCAATTGCTAAAGCACAAGAAGCAATATTTGAACTTGGAATTGGTAGAGTTTATACTGTTATAAAAATAGATGACAGAAGAGATATGGAAAACAGAACTTTAGATGCTAAAGTTGATACAGTAAATGAAATGTTAAAATAAATAAAAAAAGAGAGTTAGTGTTTAAGCTAACTCGCTTGAAGCTTTTTTAACAGCTTCAATAACTAAATCTAAGTCTTCTTTTGTAAGTGCTGGGTGAACTGGAAGTGAAATAACATTGTCAGCAGCAAGTTCTGCATTTGGACAATCTCCAGTGATTCCTAATGATTTATAAATTGGCTGATTGTATAATGGAATTGGATAGTGAATTCCTGTTCCAACACCACATTCATTAATGATATCTACCCAATCATCCCTATTTCCTTTTTCAACTCTAATAGTGTATTGGTGATATACATGTTTTGAGTCATATGCACAATAAGGAGTTACAACACCATCAACATCTTTTAATCCTTCATTTAAGTATGCAGCGTTGCTAATTCTTTTTTCATTGAATTCATCAATTTTGTCTAATTGAGCAAGTCCAATAGCTGCGGAAATGTCAGTCATTCTGAAGTTGTATCCAACTGCATCGTGGTGGTATCTTACAGATGCACCGTGAGCTCTGAATATTTTAGCCATTTCAGCTAATTCTTCATCATTGGTTGTGATTATTCCTCCTTCAGAAGTAGTCATGTTTTTAGTAGGATAGAAACTGAAACAAGCCATGTCACCTAAACTACCAACTTTTTCACCAGAGCAGGTTGCACCGTGAGCTTGTGCAGCATCTTCAATAACCATTAAACCGTGTTTTTCTGCAATAGCGTTGATTTTTTCCATGTTTGCAGATTGTCCGTATAATTGAACAGGTAAAATAGCTTTAGTATTTTCATTGATTAATGCTTCGATGGATTCAGGATCCATAGTGTATGTTTTTAAATCAATATCAGCAAAAACCGGTTTAGCACCAGTGTATAAAATTGCATTTCCAGATGCAATAAATGTAAATGGAGTAGTAATTACTTCATCGCCTTCACCAATACCGCAAGAAAGTAGCGCAACATGTAATGCTGCAGTTCCAGAATTAACTGCAATACCATATTTAGCCCCAACCCAATCAGCAAATTTTTGCTCGAATTCAGCAACTCTTGGTCCTTGAGCAATCATCCCTGATTTAAGAACTTCTACCACATTTTCTATTTCTTCTTCACCAATTATTGGCTTTGCAATGGGAACTTTAATATTTGACACAATAATCACCAATTTTAATAAAAAAATTATATATACTAATCTTTAAATCTAATAATATTTAAAATATTATTACTTATTTACAATAAACAACCAAGAGTGAAAACAAATGGAAGAATATAAAACAAAAATTATTGAAGAAGGATTAACCAAAATCGAATTTCCGGAATTTGATAAAGTATCTTCCGATGCCCCTGTTTTTTATAACCCTCATATGGAGTTAAACAGAGATTTATCTATACTTGCAATACAGACATTCCAAAAAGAACAAGATAGAGAGTTAAACATCTGTGATTTGTTCGGAGGAAGTGGAATACGTGGAATTCGTTATAAAAATGAAATTGATGGTGTTGGAGAAGTTTTTATTAATGATATAAGCGAAGTAGCAAATCATTATGAAAGACACAATATTGAATTGAATAATTTAAGCGATATTGAAGTTCACCAGCATGACGCAAGTATGTTTTTAAGAATGAAACGTGGAGAATTTGATGTTATTGACATTGATCCATTTGGAACTCCATCCCCTTTTCTTGATTCAGCAGGTTACTGTTCTAGAAGAGATTCATTGTTATGTGTAACTGCAACTGATACTTCAGCATTATGTGGAACCTATAAAGAACCTTGTATACGTAAATACAATGCAAAACCGTACAAAAGTGAATATTGTCATGAAACAGGTATTAGAATCCTTGCAGGTTTTGTTGCACTCACTCTTTCAAAATATGCTAAATGTATTGAAGTAAAAATGTCTCACAGTACTGAACATTATATGAGATTATACATTGAAGTTAAAAAAGGTTCAAAAAGAACAGATGAAACCTTGAAAAATATTGGTTATGTAAGCCACTGTAAACACTGCCTTCACAGACAAACAAGTATGGGTCTTGCAAGTGCAATTGATGAAGTCTGTCCGGTTTGTGGTGAAAAATTAATCCACGCAGGACCATTATGGTTAGGGCCTATTCAAAACAGCGAATTCATCCAGAAAATGATTGATGAAGCTGACAACAAACAAATAAACAGTAAAAAAGAAGCTTTAAAATTATTAAACAAATGCCTTGAAGAAGCTAGTGCACCTGCAACATTCTTTGATGTTCACAAAATTTGCAAATCCTTGAAGATAAGCGCTCCAAAATTCGATTTAATATTGGATGAACTTAAAAAAGAAGGATTTATTGCAATTAAAACACATTTCAACCCATTAGGTGTAAAAACTGATGCTACAATTAAAAATATTCAAGAAGTCCTCATAAAATTACAGGA
This sequence comes from Methanobacteriaceae archaeon, assembly GCA_029219465.1. Classification (NCBI taxonomy): domain Archaea; kingdom Methanobacteriati; phylum Methanobacteriota; class Methanobacteria; order Methanobacteriales; family Methanobacteriaceae; species Methanobacteriaceae archaeon. The sequence continues at coordinate 332,456 of JAQXTL010000004.1, forward strand.
CACAATTTAATTGAATATTGTTAAGAAAAAATTAAAAAATTCCAAAAATGTTCTCTCATTACTACAAAAAAATAAATAAAAGTTAAAAAAACAATCATAAAGTTTTAAATATTATAATAAATATATTACAGAACATAGAGGTTAATTAAGAATAATTTAACCGCAACTTATATTAAAATTAATATAATGAGGGAACCGAAAATGGTAAAAACAAAAGACAACGTTGTTAAATTGGATGATACAGACGTAAAAATCCTTAAAATAATCAACGAAGATGTGAGAACATCCTACAGGCAAATTTCACGTAGTTTAGATGTATCCGTAGGAACTGTTCATAATCGTATCGACAAAATGGTGAAAACAGGAGTTATTAAAAAATTCTCCCCTGTTATCGACCATGAAAAATTAGGTTTCATTTTAACCACAATTATTGGAGTAAGAGTAAAAGGTGGAAAACTCAAAAATTGGGGCGAAAAAACCTTTTATAATAAAAATGTGGTTGGAATCTATGATGTTACCGGAGAATATGATGCTTTCTTAATTGCAAAATTCAGAAACACAAGTGAATTAAATGCATTTATTAAAGAATTATTAAAAGACCCAGTTATAGAAAGAACATACACACAAACCGTTTTAGACGTTATTAAAGAAGATATGGGATCTTCAAACATCTTATAAATTTATTAAAAAAGTAGTTTTTCAAACTACTTACCCACTTATTTTTTTAATCATTATTACTACTATTTCTATTATCATTTAACAATTTTATATGAAATCTCTAAAAATTTTATTAAACTATATAAATAAAAAAAACTAAAAAATATAATATTAGAAATTTATATTAGAGGTTATGAAATTGGCAGTTTGCTTACCCGATACTCAAGACGATGCTCCAAGCATACCTATAAAATTAACTAGAGTAGGTGTTACAGGAGTAAAAAAATTATTACAACTAGAAAGAAAAAATAAAAGACCAATAATTTTATTACCTACATTTGATGCATTTGTAGACTTACCAAATAATCAAAAAGGTGTGCACATGTCTAGGAACCCGGAAGCAATCAGTGAAGTTCTTGAAACTGTTGCTAACGATTCTACTGTAGATATTGAATCATTATGTGCTAAAATTGTTGATAAAATGATGACCAAACATGAATATGCTAAACGTGTTGAAATTTCAATGACAACTGATTTCATGTTTTTAAAAGAGTCACCAGTCACTAAAAACAAAACTCAAGAAATGAGTAAATTAATAGCAAAAGCTACTGGATTTAGAAAAGAAGATGGCACTATTGAAATTAGGAAACAAATCGGTGCAGAAGTTATTGGAATGACCGTTTGTCCTTGTGCACAAGAATCTGTAAGAGAATCCAATAAAAACAAATTATTAGACTTCTTAGATGAAGAAACTACTCAAAAAGTATTAGATACTGTTACTTTTGCTTCACATAACCAAAGAGGAGTAGGAACTGTATTAATTGAAGTTCCTGAAGACAAAAAAATTAAAGCTGAAGATATCATTGAAATTATCGAAAGCTCAATGAGTTCACCTGTTTGTGAATTACTCAAAAGACCTGATGAAAACGCAACTGTGTTAAATGCACACGCAAACCCTGTTTTTGTTGAAGATTGTGTAAGAAACATGATGGAAAAAATCGCTACAAAATACAGTGATTTACCAGACGATACCTTAATTACTGCTCGTCAGGAAAACCAAGAAAGTATCCACAGACACAATGCGTATGCTGAAAAAGTAACTACAATGGGCGAATTAAAAACAGAATTAAATATTGAATAGGATTTGGTTTTATGAAAAAAAGATATGAAATTGCCGGACAAGTAATGGGCTTTTTTGAATCTTTTAAAGGTTCAAGACCTGCTATTGACAATAACAGAATACTTATTGTTAGGGGAAGAACTAGAAAAACCATCCCTTTAGACAAATTTGATTCAAAACTTAGCGAAGTGGGAGAACTCCTCGGAGGAACCGAGTTAGATAAAGACTCCGAAAAAATTGCTGAAATATTACAATCAGGAGACAAACACATCAAAGAAAGTGAAGGTCAAACCAATACTATTGATGAACATGGATTTAGCAGAATGCAAGAAGAACTTGAATCCATGGGACTTGTAGTAGATTACAAAGTATTTGAACTTAAAGGATTTGATGTAATCGTCGCTATCTGGCAAGATAAAAATGAACTTCCACCATTATACGTAGAAGTTACTGTTTCAGAACACGAAGATTAAAATGGACTCTAAATTAACAAAACAAGACATTCTCCAAATTTTAAATGCAACAGACAGTGAAATAATTAAATTTATGTCACAAACTGTTCCATATAGGGAGAATAATCTTATTACTTATTCTAAAAACGTATTCATACCATTAACTGAAATTTGCAGAAATGACTGTGGATACTGTAACTTTAAAAAGAATCCTGACGATCCAGAAGCTATTATTCTTAAAACAAAATCCGAAGTATTGGAAAGTTTAAAAGAAGCTGAACAATACGGATGTAAAGAAGCTCTTTTTACTTTTGGTGAAGATGCTGATGAAGAACCAGCCGTTCAGGAAAAACTAGCTGAATATGGCTATGAAAAAATGATTGATTATATCATAGACATATGTCAAATGACATTGGATGAAACTAGCTTACTACCTCATACCAATGGGGGAAATTTCAGCTATGATGATTTAAAAAGACTAAAAGAAGTAAATGCTTCATTAGGTTTAATGCTTGAAAATTCCTCAAACAGATTAATGCAGTTACCTGCTCACAATAAAAGTCCTGGAAAAGATCCAAAATTAAGACTTGAGACAATATCAAATGCAGGTAAACTTAAAATTCCATATACAACAGGAATATTAATTGGAATTGGTGAGACAAAAGAAGAAGTTGCAGATTCATTAATTGCAATTAAAGAGTTGTATGACAAATACGGACACATTCAGGAAGTCATTATTCAAAATTTCACACCAATACCTGGAATTGAAATGGAAAACTGGCCAGAGCCAAGTTTCTTAGATATGATTAGAACAGTTATTGCTGGAACTCTTTTATTTGGAGAGACTGATGTAAGTATTCAAGTTCCACCTAATTTAAACAATGAAACTGCACAGATTTTCTTATTATGTGGTGCAGATGATTGGGGAGGAGTTTCACCAGTAAGCCCAGATTATGTTAATATCACATCCCCATGGCCCGGAATTGATGAACTTGAGAAATTAACCGTTGATGCTGGTTTTGAATTAACTGAAAGGTTATGTATTTATGAAAAATACGTTAACAGCGAATGGTTAAATGATGTGTTATTAGAAAAAATATCTACTCTATTCGAGCATCAATAACAACATGTTCCACTCCAGGAGCATATTTTTTTATTTTATTTATTTTTAACAACTCAACATCCCTATCCCCAGCTTGAGCTTTGATTCTTTCAATAGGTCTTGTTTCAATTAATTTTTCAGGAACAGTTTCATGGTAGTGAATAATTCCACCTTTGTTTAAACTGTCAATAGCTATTTTTAAATAATGATGAGTAGTTTTTACATAACCCATTAAAATCCTGTCCGCCTTAAACTTAGGAGTTTCATTTTTACAATCTCCAAGAATAGGATTTACATTATTTAATTTATTCAAAACTATGTTTTGGCATAAGAAATTATAGGAATTAGGATTAATTTCAATTGGAATAATCTCCTTAGCATTTGCATGAACTCCAATTGGAATAGAAAAATATCCAATACCTGCAAACATATCAATTATAGTCTCATCATCCTCAACTAATTTAGCAATCCTTAACCTTTCATTATTATTTCCTTTTGACCACATTACTTTACTTAAATCCAATTTAAATAAGCATCCATTTTCTTTATGAATTGTTTCAGTTTCATCCCCATAAAGAATTTTATAATTTGGCTCTCTTTTGGTTCCCTGAATGTGGTTGATTTTCATTATAGTTTTCACATTGTGTTTCTTAGATAACTCCTCAAAGTTATTGTCGGAATATTTATTGTCCAAAATTAAAATATCACCAATTTTTTTATATTTCATTTTAGTCACCTTAGATAAGAAAACTTTATATATTCAAATAACTAATAATTATATTGTTAGTTTATACTAATTATTGATTCTGATTTTAAATAAAATTAATACTGAATATATTAATTTATTTTGTTATATTAACCTATGAGTAGTTGAAATTAGATATTTTAAATACTTATATGAGGTGTATTTAAATGGATGATAAAATAGTAAAAGGTACAACCACCGTAGGAATCACATGCAAAGACGGAGTTGTATTCGCAAGTGAAAGAAGAGCAACTATGGGAAACTTAGTAGCTCACAAAGTAGCAGAAAAAATATTTAAAATTGATGATCACATTGTAACAACCATTGCAGGATCTGTTGGAGATGCTCAAAATTTAATGAAAGTTATTGAAGCAGAAGTATCATTATACCAAATGAGAAACAATGACGCAATTAGTGTTAAAGCTGCAGCATCATTAACCGCAAACTTATTACGCTCAGGCCCAATGCATGTTCAAACATTGCTTGGAGGTATGGATGGAGACAAACCATCTATTTATTCATTGGACCCTGCTGGTGGTATGATTAAAGATAATTACATTTCAACTGGATCAGGTTCTATCGTAGCATACGGTGTTCTTGAAGACAGATTCAGAGATGACTTATCAGTTGACGAAGGACTTGAAGTAGCTATAAGAGCTATTAAAGCTGCTGCTGAACGTGACGCATATTCTGGAAACGGATTTTTAGTCGCTAAAGTAGATAAAAACGGCTTTGAAATGTTAGATAATGAAAAAATAGACGAGATTTTGGATAAATTATAAGCAAAACGATTTTTCATAACTAACTATTTTTTTATATAAAATGTGTACATAGTTTATGAAATTCAACTAATTATGGCGTAACGCTTTTCATAAACTATTATAATTACACAAACTTTTTTTGAAGGGATTATATGGCTTCAGATATTTTAGAAGATATTAAAAAAGAGATTTTGCAAAAACTACCTAAAGAAATTCAGGTTTCAAAAGTAGAATTTGAAGGACCGGAAGTAGTAGTTTATACTAAAAATCCAGAAATTATAACAGAAAACGGTGATTTAATAAGATCACTTGCTAAAGAACTTAGAAAAAGAATTATTATCAGATCAGATAAAAGCGCATTACTCGATAATGAAGCAACTATTAATAAAATTCACGAAATTGTTCCTGACGGAGCAGAAATTACTGACATTTATTTTGATACTGTAACTGGAGAAGTAGTTATTACTGCTAAAAAACCAGGTCTCGTTATTGGAAAATACGGTGTTACTTCTAGAAATATTGTTAAAAATACCGGATGGGCTCCTAAAATTTTAAGAACACCACCAATAAGCTCAGACATCATTGGAAAAATCAGAACTATTCAGAAAAATAGTAGTAAAGACAGGAAAAAATTATTACAACGTCTTGGACGTCAAATTCACCAAGGAAGTAAATACCCAAATGACTGGGCAAGAGTTACTTCAATGGGAGGATTTAAAGAAGTTGGACGTTCATCCATGCTCTTACAAACACCAAACAGTCGTGTTTTATTAGACTGTGGAGTTAACGTTGCAGCATCTGACAATAAAAATGCATTCCCTTATTTAAATGTACCAGAATTTTCAATTGAAGAATTAGATGCAGTCATTATATCTCACGCTCACTTAGATCATTGTGGATTTGTACCTTATTTATTCCATTACGGATATGATGGACCAGTATACTGTACAACCCCAACTAGAGACTTAACCACACTTTTACAATTCGACCATCTTGATATTGCTCACAGAGAAGGCAATCCTTTACCATTTACATCAAAACATGTAAAACAAGCTATTAAAAATACTATTACCTTAGATTATGGTGAAGTAACAGACATCTCACCAGATATCAGATTAACATTACATAACGCAGGTCACATCTTAGGTTCTGCAATTTCCCATATGCACATTGGAGATGGAGCTCACAACTTAGTATATACTGGAGACTTCAAATATGAACCATCCAGATTATTAGAACCTGCAACCATTCGTTTCCCACGTGCTGAAACCGTAATTATGGAAAGTACCTACGGTGGAAGAGAAGATATTCAACCTTCCAGAAACAATGCTGAAAAAGAAATGATGAAAACTATTTACAAAACCCTCAAACGTGGAGGAAAAGTATTAGTTCCAGTATTTGCTGTAGGAAGAGCACAAGAACTTATGGTTGTTTTAGAAGAGTACATGAGACACGGATTAATTGATGAAGTTCCTATCTTAATTGACGGAATGATTTGGGAAGCAACTGCAATCCACACCGCAAGACCTGAATACTTAAGTAAAGACTTAAGAGACCAAATCTTCCACATGGGCAGAAACCCATTTGTTTCCGACATGTTTATTAAAGTTCAAAATCACGACCAAAGAAAAGAAATTGTTGAAAGTAAAGACCCTGCAATTATCTTATCCACATCAGGTATGTTAACTGGAGGAAACTCCGTAGAATACTTCAAATGGTTATGTGAAGATGAAAGAAATACTTTAATCTTTGTAGGATACCAGTCTGAAGGTTCCATGGGTAGAAGAGTTCAAAAAGGTTGGAAAGAAATTCCTCTTGAAGATGATGATGGAAAAACAAGAATATTCAATGTTGGAATGGAAATTAAAACAATTAATGGATTCAGTGGTCACTCTAACAGAAGACAATTAATGGAATACGTCAAAAGACTTAATCCAAGACCTGAAAAAGTCATTACTTGTCACGGAGATCCATACAAAACTGTTGACTTAGCATCCTCTATTCACAGAAGTTATAAGATTGAGACCAAAACTCCAATCAACTTAGATAGTGTAAGGATTCATTAATAATAAATAAATACTAATTATAACAAATACAATTATGAGAAATGTTGTACAAATACAACATTTTATTTATTTTTAAAACAATAGGTGTTAAAATGGTTACATATTCAGAATCAGGTGTTGACATTGATTTGGAAGCAGTTACTGTTTCAAAATTAGCAGATAAACTCAAATCAACATTAGAATGCAGAGATATTATTACAGACAGTGGTCATTATGCTGCTTTAGTCAAATTAGGTGACAAAGGTATTGCAATGAGTACTGATGGTGTCGGAAGTAAAATTTTAATCGCGGAAATGATGAACAAATATGATACAGTAGGAATTGACTGTATTGCTATGGTTGTTAACGATATTTTATGTGTTGGAGCAGAACCAATAGCTTTAGTAGATTACCTTGCTGTTGAAAAACCAGACCCTGAAAGAGCTGCAGAAATTGCAGAAGGTTTAGTAAAAGGAGCTAATGAATCCAATATTGCAATCATTGGTGGAGAAACTGCATCACTTCCAGGAATTATTAAAGATTTCGATTTAGCAGGAACTGGTATTGGATTTGTAGATATTGACAAAATCATTACTGGTGAAAATATCCAACCAGGTAACGTTTTAATTGGTATTGAAAGTAATGGTATTCATTCTAACGGATACAGTTTAGCTAGAAAAGCAATATTCGATAAAGGTGGCTTTACTGTTGATGATAAAATGCCTAATGGTGAAACAACTATTGGTGAAGAATTAATTAGACCAACTGAATTATATGTTAAACCTATTGTTGCATTGTTCAAAGAAGAATACAATATAAATGGTCTTGCTCATATTACCGGAGGAGGTTTTACTAACCTCAGACGTTTGAAAAAAGGCATTGGATATGATATTAACGACCTTCCAGAAGTACCTGAAATATTCAAACTTATTTACGATCAAGGCGTAGATATCAAAGAAATGTACAAAGTTTTCAACATGGGTGTTGGATTTGTTGTTATCTGTGACGAAAGTGAAGCAGATAAAATTATGGGCACTTTAGATGAATATTGTAAATGCCAAATCATTGGTAAAGTAACCGATGATGAAAAAATTACAGTTAAATGTTTCGAAGGCAGCGAAATAGAATACTGAATTAAAATTAAAAGAGGGATATGATGAAGATAATGAAAGATAACGAAATAGCTCTTGTTAAAGAAATTTTAAAACAATTGGGAGCTAGTGAAGAAGATCAACAATTAGTAGCAGAAGCTACTGTTGATGCAGATTTAAAAGGATTTACATCACACGGACTTGGTAGATTCCCACAATATCTTATTAGTATTGATGCAGGAACAATCAACTTAGATGAAAACATCACTATTGAAAAAGAAACTCCTGCTATTGCATTAATTAACGGTAACAGTGGATTTGGACAAGCTGTTTCTTACAAAGCAATGCAAATTGCAATTAAAAAAGCTAAAGAAATGGGTATTGCATGTGTAGGTGTTCACAATACCAACCACTTTGGAGTTACTGGATTTTACAGTGATTTAGCTTTAAGAGAAAATTGTATTGGACTTGTAATTGCAAATACTGATCCTGCTATCGCACCTGTAGGTGGTAAAGAAGCATTAATCGGAACTAACCCTATTGCATTAGGTATTCCATCCGACAGCTACATTACTGTTGATATGGCAACTTCTGTAACCGCTCGTGGAAAAATCCTCGAATCCAAAAGAAAAGGATTAGATTTACCTGATGGATGGGCATTAGATGCTGAAGGAAAACCAACCAATGATCCAGATGAAGCATTAAAAGGATCAATCTTACCATTTGGTGGATTTAAAGGATACGCATTATCTTTATTAATTGAATTATTAACCGGACCTTTAGTACAAGCTGGATACGGACACGGAGTAACCGGTACTGCATCCCCTGATAAAAACTGTACCAAAGGAGATTTATACGTTGTTATTGACCCATCTAAATTTGGTGACTTTGACGAATTTAAAGCAAATACTGAAGATTTCATATCCCAAGTTAGAGCTACCGGTGAAAATGTTCCAGTACCTGGTGATTTAGAAGTTAAAAGAATCGCAGAAGCTGAAGCAAACGGTGTCAATATTGACGAAAAATTATACGAACAATTAAAAGGAATCTGTGACGATTTAGATATCGACTTAGATTCTTACCTTGAAGAATAAATTTATTCTTCATTCTTTTTTTTACAAAATTTACGATAATAACTCCATTTCAATTCGATTGACTTTAATTAAAGTAAACCTTATTTTATATCAATTAAACCAATAATGATAATCATTATATATGTCAATCAACAGAAGTAATACTGTTTAGAGATATTTTAATATAAAGGAGGAAATTAAAGTCATGAAACTTAAAAACTCTTATGTCTTATTAATAGCTATGATATTTCTATTAGTAAGCGTTGGTTCTGTTTGTGCTGGCGACGTATCAAACGATAATGTCATTCCAGATGATGGAAAAGACATAGTTACTAACGAATCAACAATCACCGAACCATCCAAAAAAGATACTGAAATTGTCACTGAAGACAATATTCAAGTAGACGAAAAAGACATAAAATTTGACTTAGTTGTTAAAGATAATGAATCTGTCGTTATTGATGGAATTACTATTAAAAATTTAACAATTACCGAAAACAACAAAAATATAAGCTTTGGTTATGTTGATTCTCAAATTGTAATCAAAGATAAATTAAGTCTTGGAAAACATAATTTGCTTATTACTTATTTAGGTAATAACAATTATACAAATTCCTCAAAAAACATTATTTTAACAGTGACTGGAGATTATATCATCCAGGCACCTGACACAGTTAACGTTAACAGTACTAAACTCGTTGAAATACCAATAAACGTTACTAACGGTGTTGATATTAAAGTTCTCACTCCAGAGGATTTGAAAATTACACTTGTATATAAAAACGGAAATGTTACCAAAGAACTTAATATTACTGCTTTTACAATAGAAAATAACAAAATTGTATTTGCTTATGCATTAGGCCGTGATATTACTACATGTAATCTTACAGTAACCTATACTGCAAATGAATCTGTTAAACCTAAAAAGATTACATTAAACAGAATTTATAATGTTAAAATTGAAGAAATCAATACCAAAAACCAATTCTTAAACGGTAATATGACCTTCAAATTAACCGATCTTGATAATCCAAATGAAAATCTTACCGGTTTAAAATTAACATTATACATTATGGACGGAACTTTAAAAATTGGAAACAGTGTAACTGTTAAGGAAAATGGAATTGCTACTTACAGAACAGCAGCATTACAAAAAATTACTACAGTAAATGGTACATTATCCTTTGACCGTTTAAATGTTGGTACTCACGCTGTTGAATTAACAACTAGCGGAAATGTAAAATCCACTGGACTTAAAACTAACTTAACCATTGAACAAGCAGACATCATAATTAAAATTGATGATTATAAAGAAGTATACGGTACTGATAAAAACTTAACCGTTACTGTCGTAAATGCTAATAATGGTGAAGGAGTCCCATATATCATTGTTAAATTAAGCATTCCAAAAGCATCCTCTAAAGTATTTTACATGCAGACTGACGCATATGGTAAAGCAAGAATCTCCGCTAAATTATTATCAGGTGGAACTTACAATATTACCGTAAGTAACAATGATACTAAAAACATGAATTATGCTAATGAAAGTGGACAAATGGTTATTACTGCAAAACCAGTAGTCATCACTGTTGTAAGTTTAACCAACACATACAATACTGGATACACTGCAAAAATCAAAGTAACTGATAAAGCAACCGGTAAAGCAGTTGCAAACGCTACCCTTCTTGTTAAAATTACTCCTAAAGGAAAACAAGGAAAATATTACCTCGTTTTAACCGATGCTAATGGATATGCTACATTTTTAGTAGAAGCTGGTGTTGGAGCAAATAGTCTTATTGTAAAAAATGGAGATACCAATTATAAAGGAAGCAATGTAGCAAAATGGTTTACTGTTTACAAAGCTAGCGGAAAAATTGTTGCTTCAAAAACCTATGTTTACTACAAACAGGATAAATACTTAAAAATTAAAGTTGTTAACACAAAGAAAAATAATGCTCCTATGGCATATGCAAAAGTTAATGTAAGAATCTACATATCTTCTTACAAATATTATAACTACGTTGGAAAAACTGGTGGAAATGGTGAAATTAACTTAGATGTAAGTAATTTAGCACCTAAAACCTACAAAGTTGTTGTATACAATGCAGATTCTAAAAACTACACTGCTAAATCAGTTACAACTTACCTTGTAGTTAAAAAAGCACCTACTAAATTAACTCCAACTGCATTAACTGCTAAAAAAGGAACTAACTCTTACTTTAAAATCATTGTTAAAAACACTAAAACAAATAAAATTATTAGTGGAGTTAAAGTAAAAATCAAAGTTTACACAGGTAAAACTTACAAAACATATACTGCAACCACCAACTCAAAAGGTATAGCATTATTTAATGTTAAATCTTTAAGCGTTGGTACTCACAAAACAGTTGTAAGTTCTGGAAATAGATATTGTGTTGCAACAGCTGTAACTTCAAGCATAAAAATAACTAAATAAGAGAATTAAATTCTCTTAATCTTTTTCTTTTTTATATTTCGCATAAAAACCATCAGTATCTGCATATATTGCATAAAAACCGAATTCTTCAGCTTTTTCTATTGATGATTTAATATATTGTCTTCCCCATGATGTAATAGCTTTAGCGCATTCAAATGAATACCATCTAAACCTTGGAAAACCGTAAATACCATACATAGTATTTGCCAATCTTTTAATAGCCTGTTGTTGTACATCAAGAGCTTTTCTTTCTGCATCATCATCAGATGCTTTCATTTCACGTTTTATTCTGAAACGTTCCTGCAAAATCTTATCTATAACTGAAGGAATGAATCCCTGTGGATCTTTTTTAAATTTGATTCCATGTTCAGGTGCAATATTATATTCATCTTCATTTTCAACATCCCCTAAATACATTACATCAGGAGAAATGTTTTTTGATATAATAATACTTGGGTATAGGCTTCTAAAGTCGAATTGAACCAGATTTTCATGTAATCCTTTTTCAGGTTCTCTTACATATCCACCTTCATTATCCTCAGCAGCTGCACGATTTGCAAAGTTAGCTCCCTGTTTGTTTGGAACTACTTCATTGTCAAAATAAGCCTGTTTTACTAAAAACCATTCAGCCTGCTGACCTGTTGCCATACGAGAAACATCAAAAAGAGGCTGACCTATAATACGAGTAAGTTCTAAGTTAAGTGGTAATGTTTGTTGTGCAATTTTTAATGTTGATACAACATCATCAAGTGAATAATCAAATAGATTGTCTAATTCTTCACCACCATTGTCCCAGAATTCCCAAATTCTATCTCCCGGAACATCTATCTTTTCTTCACCAAATAACTCATAGTAAACTCTCTCAAGAGTATATCTCTCAAGAGACATGTATCTTCTCATAACTAAGTATAAATCAACATGAATTAATCCTTTAAAGGATGCTGCATTTGCATATCCTCTTCTAATAAATTTAATATCAGATCCATCCATACCAATATCCAAATCTACACCTAATATTTTAGCTCTTTCTTTAAGATATGGGAAGTCAAAGTTATCTGAATTATATCCTACAAGAATATCTACATTGTTTTCTTTGATTATTTTAACAAACTCTTCAATCATTTCTTTTTCAGATCCAAGCTGATTTACAAAATCATCACGACTATCAGAGTTTGTTTTGGTTGAAATAACCTGATTTATTCCAAAATTACTTGAAACACCAATCATGATTATTTCATCAACATCGCTGTCGGGCATTCCATGAGGGTTTCTAACTTCCAAGTCAAAGCTCAATATACGAAAATCATTTGGATATTCGGAAGTTCTTTTTAAGTCCTGTGTGAGTTTAATAATTTCAATATCCTGTTTGGTTGAATCCAAGTCCAAAAATGAGTCGATTTTATCCCCAACTGCAACTACTTCAGTCATAGGGATAACATCTCTATCCATAAGATATCTTCTATAAAATGGAATATCGAATTCCCTGATTTGAATTACACTTTCCAAATCCCTTAGGGCATCTCTGTTTTTTGCAAGTTCCTGAGGATGTTTGAATGTGACTTTTAAAAATTCGTTTTCAATCTGGAAATCCTTTTTTGTAACCTTTTCAATTCTTACAACATCAAGAGCATCCTGAATTTCACTAATGCATACATCCAAATCATCAGACATGACATATAAATATGGTTCAAAGGTATCATCAATTAATATGACATTCTTATCCCCATCCTTTGAAAATAATCTGATAACAGGTTTATCTTCATAGGTAACATAATCAATGTCTAAAATAACTACATTTCTCTGCATCTATTCAACTCCAAGATACTTCTTTCTGTAACAGTCTAAAACAGTATAGGTTATTCCAAGAATTAAAGGTCCTACAATAAAACCTACAATACCATAAACTAAAGGTCCTGCTAAAAATCCTACAAGCAAGATTAACGGATGAATATCTGCATAGTGGCTTGAAAGTGCAGGTCTTATGTACATATCGATACTGCTTAGGAAAAATCCGAAGAATAAAACAATTATTGCTCTTACGTAGTTTCCACTGATAATATCAATAAAGAATAATGTCCAGTATATTGGCCATGGTCCGAAAATTGGAATTAATTGTAAAATACCTGTTAAAACACCTAAGAATATTCCAAACTGATATCCTAAAAGGGAATATCCAATACAACCGAAAATTCCAATTATCACTGCAGTTAAAAAGTGACCATAGAATATACTTTTCAATACATCTTTTACAGATCCAACAACATCATCGAAAAATCCCAAATCGTCTTTAGGAACAAAACTTCTAATAAATGCAAGGAAGTTGTCTCCATCTCTTACAAAGTAAAATACTGAACAAACCAAGATAAATAAATCTAATGTCAAATTAGCAAATTTACCAAAAAAGCTCATTGCATAAGAAGCAATGAAACTTACAATTGTCTCAAAGGATGAAGAAATTTGTTGATAAATAGCTTCAGGATTTGTGTTAACTGGCAAATAGTTAATAAGAGATATTATTGAAGTTTTAGCACCTGCTGCTGAACTTGATGAAAGTATTGCTGATGCAACAGAGGATAGTTCATATGTTAAATAACCTACAAGCAATATTAAAGGTATTAAAATAATAACCATTGCCAAGATTATTGAAAGTGAGGAGTATTTTAATTTTGATTGAAGTTTAAAAGCTACTGGGCGAACGATAAAAGCCAAAATAGCTCCAAGAACAATCATTTTTAAAGCCGGGAAAATGAATATTAATGAAACTATCCCTAATAAACAGATTAGCATTACTGGAAAGGTGAAATTTTCTTTAATATAATCTCCCATCTTATCAACCTCAATTAGTATTTAACTCCAGATGCATCTCTTCTGTATTTTCCAAATTCGCTTATTTGATTTATTTTGTCATTTTCAAAAACAGGTCCTTCTACACATATTCTCCAACCTTCATCATCAACACAACACTGTCCACACACACCAAGTGCGCATTTCATGTATCTTTCAAGAGAATATTGTGCAGGTATTGATGCATCTTCAAGGATATCGAAAATTCCTTTCATCATTATCTCAGGACCACAGACAAATGCATAATCATAAGTTGAATCTTCAAGTAAATTAGCAGTACAATCTGTTGCAAATCCTTTAAATCCTAAACTTCCATCATCAGTACAAGGATAAACTGTAGCACCTAATTTTTCAAGAGCATCAACGTATAATAATTCATCTTTGGTAATAGCTGCACCTACAACATCAACTTTATTTCCTTTTTTGATTAAATCACTTGCAATTGCATTAATAGGAGCCATTCCAACTCCACCACCAATTAACAATAGATGTTTGTCCTCAAAAGAGTTGTTAAATCCATTACCATAACTACCCCTAATACCGATTTCATCACCGACTTTTAAGTCATGTAACTGAGAGGTAAATTCCCCAATGTTTTTTACAGTAATAGCTAATTCATTATCATTAATTTGAGCAATGGACATTGGTTTTTCATTTTTGAAATTCCAAACCATTACAAATTCACCAGGATTTGGTCTTCCAAGTGTTTGCATATCCCAATTGAATTTAAATGTTTTAATAGTAGAGGTTTCATCAATAATTTCTGTTATTTCAACAATTTTAGGTTCATTAATCATAATTACAACTCCCTATGTGCAAGTCCAACCATCTCATCAATAGATGAAAATCCTTTTTGAGCCATGAACTTTTCTAAACCGTCGTTAATATTTCCAAATACCTCAACACCT
Source organism: Methanobacteriaceae archaeon (assembly GCA_029219465.1). Lineage (NCBI taxonomy): Archaea > Methanobacteriati > Methanobacteriota > Methanobacteria > Methanobacteriales > Methanobacteriaceae > Methanobacteriaceae archaeon. Next base: position 347,709 of record JAQXTL010000004.1, read on the forward strand.
TCGTCCATTATTGCAGTACCGATTTGAACTGCTCTTGCACCTGCGTAAATAAATTCCACAACATCTTCCCAGGAGTAAATTCCTCCAACACCAATTAAAGGAATATCAACTGCTTCATAAACAGAATAGACATTACTAATAGCTATTGGTTTGATTGGACGACCACTCATACCACCAAACTTATTGGATAAAACAGGACGAGCAACGTCAATGTTGATTTTCATACCCGGACCTAATGTATTGATTAATGACAAACAGTCAGCACCTGCTTCTTCACAGGTTTTTGCAATTTCAGTAATGTCAGTAACATTAGGAGTTAATTTAGCAATGATTGGAACATCACTAGCATCTTTTGCAGCTGAAACAATAGTATGACTTAAATTACAGTCCTGACCAATAGATGCACCGTAACCTTCCATAGCATGAGGACATGAAATATTCAATTCAATCATGTCAACATATTCCTGAACTTCTTCAACTAATGAGGAAAATTCATCTGGATTAGCCCCATAAATTGATGCAATAGAAATATTGCCTTCACGATCAATTTTTTTAAGTTCTTCTTTGAAATTAGCCACGCCAGGATTTGAAAGCCCAATTGCGTTAATAATTCCTCCATCAACTGCAACAGTTGTAGGATTAACATATCCAGGATGAGGATTTAAAGAAAAAGATTTTGAAACAACACCACCAGCACCGGATTTTAAAATCCAATTCATTGATGATGCATTACTTCCCATAATGCCTGCAGCCAACATCAAAGGATTTCTAAACTCTACACCACAAATATTTGTTTTTAACATATGAATCACTTTGTAATTAATTGTTTAATTAGTTTTTGTTAATTTATCAATGATTTCACTATATTTTTCATTTTGTAATTTTAAACTAATTATGTTGGTTTTATTTGATTTAATTATTTCTTCTTTGGATTTGAGTAGATTTGAAATTTGTTCATCCTGCTTTTCAATAATAGCATCTTTTTGTTTTAATAAATCTTCATAGGTTTTAGAGATTTTTCTAAGTTGAATTTCAAGGTTTTCAGTATTGTTGTTTACCTGAGTTTTATAATCATCAATTAATGAGCGAAGATACTTAACCTGATCTTGTTTATCATCAATAATAGCATCTTTTTCTTTGATTTTATCTAATAAATCATCCAATTCTTTCATGGTAGCTTTATCATAATCAATTTTTGTATCAAGCTTATCTTCCAAGTTTTTCTTTTCATACTTCAATTTGGTAGCATATAATTTTAATTTATTAATCTCTTCATTTTTTTCTTCAACTACCATATTAAGCTCATCAATTTCAGCATTTTTAAGTTCCAATTCATATTTTAAATCATTATAATGTTCATCAGACATATTTTCAAATCCAAAAAATAATATTATACTAATTTTATTTATTTAAATAAATTAAATCTTCGGATATTCATGAAAATACTTATTAAAAATAAAAAAAATATTTAGATTTATGGAATGTTATATAACTTACTCAGTTAAAGGATTTTTAGCTTTTAATAATGAAAATGAATTAATATGCGAAAAATTGTTTCCTGAAGATGAAATAATTAATAGATTAGCTGAAATTAACGATAAAAATATAGTTAAGGAAGAAATTGAAATAATTGAAGAGGTTTCAAAAGACTATGATGAAATTATAATTGAATCCAATAAACGACGCTCTGATTATAACAATGATAAAGTAACTATCAAAACACCAAATCAGGGTGGAGATTATCTAAGAGACAATTATGATAAATTTGGACTTGACAGTGAAGAGATAACCTCCATTTACAGAAGTTTAGCTATCCATAAGATTAAAAAAGAATCTGCTTCTGAAGACAAACATTTAATTCAAGCTATTAATTCCATTGACGAAATTGACGAAAGCATCTCTAAATTAATTGAGAGAATTAGAGAGTGGTATGCCCTTTATTTCCCAGAAATGGATGTTATTCGCAATAATGAAACTTACATTAAATTAATCTCCCAAAACAAAACCAAAGAGAAAATTATTGAAGCAAAACCTGATGCATTTCCAGACGACATTATTGACCTTGAAGAAGACATAAATCCATTAGATTTGGAAATTATGAACAATTATGCAAAATCCATTTATGAACTTCAGCAATCAAGAAAAAATCTTGAAGAATATATTGAAAAGAAAATGGAAGATATTGCTCCTAATCTAAAGCTTTTAGTTGGATCATCACTTGGTGCAAAATTAATTTCACATGCTGGAGGTCTTAAAAGACTTGCTGTATACTCATCAAGTACAGTTCAGATAATGGGTGCAGAAAAAGCATTATTCAGACATTTAAAAAGCGGAGACAGGCCACCTAAATACGGATTAATTTATCAACACCCTCAAGTTAGAGGAGCAAAATGGTGGAATCGTGGAAAAGTCGCAAGAATGCTTGCTGGAATGATATCTCACGCAGTTAGAAGAGATGTTTTTACTAAAACCTTTGATGAAAATGCTGCTGACGAATTCTTATCAAAAGTTGAAGAAATAGAAAAAAATAATCCATTTCCAACAAAAACAACCAAAAGAAGAAAAGAAGAAAAGTCAAAATCCAAAAAGAGTAAGAAAAAAGGGAAGAAAAAGAAAAAAAGGAGATAGAGCATGAATGTTTATTTTAAAGATGGAAATGTTGCAACAAAGAATTTAACTCCTGGAATTAGTGTTTATGGAGAAGAACTTGTTCAGGAAGATGAAGAATACAGAATCTGGAATCCTAGACGTTCAAAATTATCTGCAGCCCTTTTAAATGGATTAGAAAATCTAAAGCTTGAGGACACCTCAAAAGTACTATATCTTGGTGCATCAACTGGAACTACCGTTTCACACATTTCAGATATTTTAATTAATGGAAGAGTCTATGCAGTTGAATTTTCACCAACAACAGCAAAGAAATTGGTTCAACTTTCACGTCAAAGGGTTAATATTGCTCCGATTTTAGGAGATGCAACCAAACCAAAAGGATATCTTAACATTGTTGAAAATACTGACTTAGTATACTGTGATGTTGCTCAGCCTACACAAACAGAATTATTTATGAAAAATATGAACATATTTGCCAAGGATGATGCACAGGGACTTTTAATGATTAAGGCTAGAAGTATTGATGTAGTACAAAAGCCTAAAAAGATTTTCAAGGAACAAGAGAAAAAATTGAAAGAGAAAGGTTTTAAAATTATTGAAAAAGTGAAATTGGAACCTTACGAAAAAGACCATATTGCATTATTAGTGAAGAAAAATTTTTAAAAAAAATCGGCCAATTTTCATTAGTAAATAGCCAAAAAACAAGCTATAAGAAATAAAAAAAATTACTACTAAAAAGTGAAAAAAGTATTACTTAGATACCTTTTTATACTAGTAAAATAAAAATTATATATGCTAATGCAAATAAAATAAATGTTCGATAAAGCGCCCTTTAGGTTAATTCACTCTATTAATCACTCCATTTAAGAAAAACCTAAAGGCGTGAACTTATTTTATGAAAATACTCATTTTTAAGAAACTTTTTTTCAAAGACAATTTTACGTGGATTAAACAAAAAAAGTATTACTAATTTTAGGTTAAATCTTCTAAAAAAATACCTATCAAATCAAAAATTTAATTTTAAGAAAACACACCAATAAAACTAATTTTTAACTAAAAATAATTTTCAAATAAATAAATAACAATATCTAAAAATCGTATTTTTAAAATTAAACCATTACATGGAAATTTACATTTTCTATAAAATAACTAAAAATAGAACAGAGATTAGACTTAAATAAATTAAAATTATGATTAATTAAATTAATAGTAACTATTAAATTATAAAAAATAATTAAACCTAAAATGAAAATAATAAAATAAATAGTAAAAAAAGTAAATAAATAATAAGCTAATGTAGATGCTATAACATTTTTTTAGAAATTACATCACAAATGACTTTTGCAATCTCTTTTTTTGAGGCCAAAGGAACACTCAAAACATCATCATCAACAATTAGCACTTCATTGTTATCAGATCCAAATTGACATTCGTTTTTGGAAATATCATTTGCAATAACAATATCCGTACCAGCATTTTCAATTTGTCTTCTAGCACAATCAATAATTTCATCTTTTGATATATTGAATTCTGCTTTAAAACCAACTAAGAAAATGTTAGGATTTATCTTTTTAACCTGGCGGATAATTTTAGTTGCAGGTTTTAGATTTAGAGAAAATGAATTCTCAGAATCAATTTTTTTATCATCCTTCTTTTTAAATTCAAAATCAGAAACTGCAGCAGTTGAAATGAAAATGTCAAAGTCAGGAATTAAATTTAAAATGACCTCATTCATTTCATTACCAGTTTCAACAGAAATAACATTAAAAACGGATGGAATTTTAACACTAACCTTAGCAACAACCAATGTTAAGTCAGCACCACGAATATATGCTTCCCTTGCAAGTGCCAAACCCATTTTACCAGAGGATTTATTTGTAATCCCCCTTACGGAGTCAATAGGTTCGTATGTTCCACCAAGACTAATTAAAACTTTTTTTCCTTTAATAAGATCAATCCTTCTTGTTTAAAGTAATAGTTCTTAAAGATTCCAATACAATATCATCAATAGCAGGGAACTTAGCTTTGCCTTCATCCATACGAGGATTAATAAAAGTAGCAGAGTTTTCCTTTTTGATTTTATCAATGTTTTCTTCAATAGCTTTAAACATTGAGTCATGCATTGAAGGAACGAATATTATTGGAGTATCGTGACCATAAGCAGTAATCAAGAGTGTAGAAATAGCATCGTCAGCTATTTTATGTGCAAATTTAGAAATGGTATTAGCTGTTGCAGGTGCAACCAAGATTAAATCTTCCTGAGAATATTTAACATGTTCAATTTTACCTGTTAATTTAGTAACTACTTCATTTCCTGTTGCAAATTCCATTGAATTAGGATGCAAAAGTTCACATGCAGCATCACTCATAAAACATTTTACTTCAACATCATTGCGTCTGAATTCACGGGCTAATTTAATAGCTTCACTAGCAGCAGCTACACTGCCAGTAACACATAAAACAATCATAAAAATCACTTAAAAATAATTAAAAAAAATAATATTATGTAATTTGAATATCTGACAAGATATAATTAAATACATAAACGTTATCATCATATTCACTTACAGGTGCACTGTATAACATAACATAAGCTTGTCCACCTTTTTCAAACCAAACAGCCTTATGTTCTTTTACAGTACCATTTTTCTCTGAAGAATATGTGTACTCATATGCATGAACATTATTCACCATTACTTCACCGGAGGCAGTTAAGTTAAATGATGGGTCTTTTTTGAGTGTACCGTAAGTATTATTCAAATAAGTTTCAAAATCCCCTTCATAAGATTTTTTCTCAAAGTTGATATTTACCTGACCTACACCTGATGCATCGATAGAGTCCAATTTAGCAATTGACATTATAGAGCAGTTGGATTCAGCCTGAGCACAACCCCAATTGGAAGGATAATTAATGACAAGACCTCCTTTTGATAATGTCATCATGGTAATATCAGAATCATCGTCTTGAGCATTAACACATGAAACCGCACAAATAATCAATAGTACAAATGAAATAACTACAATACTTCTTTTTAAAACATTTTTCATGAAAATCACCTACTCATTTCCTCCAAAATCATCTCCACTTTGTCCTGAATCACCAACAGAATCATCACCTGAGCCAGAACCTGATCCACTACCTGAATCAGATCCTCCACCACTATAATCACCACTGCTACTTGAATAGTCAGTAGTAGTTTCTACAGGTTCATAACTAGAATTTGAATAACTAGTTGTAGTTTCATTACTGTATGAAGTGGTTGTAGTATTAGAAACGTTTTCAACTACTTCAGGGAATGCAGAATCTTGAACAATAGCTACAGCAGTAGTATCAGAGAAATTATTGAAATCAAAGTTGAAGACACCATAACCTACACCAAGTGTGAAACCGACAACCAATACCAGTAATAATACCAATTTGAAAGTTCCACTACTCATTGATTTTTTTCCTTTCTTATTATATCTGGCATCTCCTTTTTTAGGATTTACAATATATTTTTGAACTAAATCTTCTTCTTTCTCCTTTTTGGTCTTAGTAGGTTTTTTACTTTTCTTCTTTTGAGTAGTTTTAGGATTGGATTTACCTTGCATAGACCTAATTCTTCTAGTAGCCTCTCTTGCATCAATTGCATTTAATTTATCTTCATATTTAGAACGAAAATAACTATATTTCTCTGGAGAAATTCTTCCAGAGCGATAATCAGCTTCTAAAGAATCCATAATTTTTAGAAGTTTATCTCTATCGTTTGGCATTCCTACCCTCCCTGAATTTATTATAATATAATTTTATATAAAAACAATAATTTATAGTTTACTTAAATTCAGGATATGAACCTAAAACTTTTAAAAAATAAGTATTATCTTCAATACCACTGATAATATTCTTAACTGTTTCATCATCCCTGTGTCCATTAAAATCAACAAAGAATAAATATTTACCTAAACCTTTTTTAGAAGGTCTTGATTCAATTTTAGTTAAGTTAATATTATTTTTTTGAAAAATTCCCAAGATTTCGTATAAACCTCCAGGCTTATCTTCATAAATAGAAAATATAATTGAAGTCTTGTCATTGCCTGTTTGTTTGTGATCATCTTTTGAGACTACAACAAATCTTGTTTCATTATTATCAGTATCTTGAATATTTGGTTTGATTATCTCCAAACCATATAATTCTGCAGCTTTTGAGTTTCCAATAGCTGCTTTACTTTTATCCCCAATAATACTTTTAGCGGCATTAGCAGTACTTACAGCATAATGCGGTTGTATGTTATTTTCAAGAATGAACTCCCTACATTGAGCAATAGCCTGAGAATGAGAATAAACATCCTTAATATCATCCATAGTAGTTCCAGGATTTACAATTAAATTTTGATTAATGGGAATAACAATCTCTTTAAATATTTTTAAGTCGAATTTATGAGCTAATGAATCTAATGTAATACCTACAGGCCCCTCAATTGAGTTTTCAATTGGAACAACACCATAAGATGCTTCTCCATTATCAACACTTTCCAAAACAGCAGGAATATTACAATAAGGAACTAAATTATCCCCCATTTTATTAGCTGCTTCGTGAGTAAATGTACCTTTAGGTCCTAAAAATGAAATAACTGGTATTTTAATACCTCCAAAAAAATAAAAAAATAAAAAAAATATTAAGATTCTAATTTTGCAATTAGTCTTAATATATCTGTTTGTGTTATAATACCAACGACATCGCCGTTTTCAACAACAGGCAAGCCATTGTATCCTGTTTCAACCATGATTTTTGATACATCACTGATTGACATCTCTTTAGATACAGAAGATGGGTTTGAAGACATGACATCTTCAACAAGAATTTCTTTAATTTGAGATTTCTGATGCTTTTCTGGAACATTCTTTCTAAAGTTAATGAATGCTCTCATCAAGTCTTTAGATGTAATAATTCCAATAAGCTCATCATCATCAATGACAGGAACTCTTCCAACTTTATAATCCAACATTTGTCTTCTTGCGTGGATTAATCTGTCACTGGAAGATACTGCCACAACTTCCTTAGACATGACCTCTTTTACACTAATTTTATCAAATATGATTCCATTAGCAAGAGGTGTGAAGTCTGCTTTGGAAACAATACCAATCATTCCATTATCATCAACAATAGGAACAGATCCAATACCTTTTTCCAACATTAAATCAGCAACTTCACCTAATCTCATGGTTCCTGGAACTGTAATAACATCTTTAACCATTACAGAGGAAACATGGAATCTTGATGCAGGCATGCTTTCAGCTTTTGAAGAACCAAGTTTATTTGCAACATCTCTTTCAGAAATAATGCCCACTAGTTCTTTGTTGTTTGTTACTGGCAAACGTGAAATGTTGTGTTTGCGCAATAATTTTAATGCATCAGAAAGATTTTGATCTTTGTCTATAGTAATTAAATCTTCAGACATCAAATTCTTAATTTGCATTATTATCATCTCCTTTATTATAAAACAATTATTATTTATGCTCTTCTAACTGAGTTTAAAACGTCTCTTTCAGTGATAATACCAACAATTTCGTTATCTTTAACGATTGGTACACCACCAATATTATTATCCGCAAACAATTGGCACAAATCTCCAATAGATAATGTTTGTGGTACAGTAATTATTTTTTCAACCATAATTTCAGATACGGTTGTTTTTAAAACATCAGACGCTAAATTTGAATTTAAATTATCAAATAACTCTTTTGCATTTAAGAATCTAATAACATCAGTTGATGTTAGGAAACCTAATAATTTTTTATTTGCTTTAGAAATGTCAGCTTCTCCACCAACAATAGGAATTCTTCTTAAACCATTTCTAACCATGATTTTACATGCGCTTTCTAATGGTGTTCCTGGAGTAGTGGTGAATACTTTAGGACTCATGTATTCATGAACAGTTTCCTGAGACTTTTTACCAGCCAAGGATAATGCAATATCCCTTTCAGTAACAATTCCTACAAGTTTTGAATCATTATCAACAATAGGAATAGCTCCCACTTGGTTGTCTAACATAGCGTTGATTGCATCTCCAATGGAAGATTTACTAGTTAAAGTTACTAAATCACGTGACATGATTTCTTTAACCGGTTCGTTAATTGCTGCTAAAAAGTTATCTTGGTATTTTTTCTCAATAATGTTAAATTTTTTTCCTCCACCAAAGAAATCTAAAATATCCATTACTGTGACAATACCTAATAACTTACCAGAACCAGGATCAGTGATTGGTAGTCTCCTGAATTCGTGTTCCATCATTACTTTTGCAGTATCTTTGATAGATTTTGTTGGAGGAATAGAAATAACCTCTTTAGTCGCAAGAGCCATTATGTCTCCTTCTCTATCGTGAACTTTAGTCACATGTTCAACTGCGCCAGTATTTGATTTTCTATTAATAGATGTTTTGTCATTCATATTCACACCTCTATTAGCAATCAAGCATCAAAAAAAAATAAAATCAAAATTAGAAACAAAAGTTCACTCTATATCCAATATTTTATGGATTTGAGGAATGGTGGAAACATCAAAATACTGTCCAACAACTTCAGAATACTCAAATAATCTAAAATTAATTCCCTTCCAATCTTCTAACGGACTAGAAGGCTGGATAATTATTTTAAGGTTTCTTTTGTTTGAAATATTTTTAGATAATTTTTTAATTACCTCTTTAAATGATTCTATTTTTGTTGAAGGCAATATGACTACTTTACAATATACAGTTATACCTTTTGCCATTAATATATTTAGTGATTTGATTTCGTTTAAGAAGATATTCTCATCAAATTCACCGTCAAAGTGTTCCGGCAACTTAATGTCCAATGAAACAACGTCCAATTTATCAATAGAATCAATTTTATCCGGCAGAGTACCGTTTGTTTCAAGCATAATATTTAAATCAAGATTTTTACTTACCTGTGAGATGAAATCCGGATACAAACTAGGTTCACCACCGGTAAATGAAACTGTATGACAATCCGGAGTTAAAATCTTATTAATTTCACTGCAGACTTCGTCAACAGTCATTAATTTTCCAGATTTTTCAGATTTGCTGTCATTTGTATCGCAATAGCTGCAGTTTAAATTACATCCTGCAAATCTAACAAAAATCTGTCTCTCACCAATTAAAAGACCTTCACCTTGAAAACTTGAAAATATTTCTATAACAGGAGCTTTCATTATAAATCTTTCCTATATTCTGCACCTTGACCAATACCTTCATTTACACAAACTGAAATGTATTTTAAGTTATCATAAGACTCAGAGAGTTTTTGTGCTAAGTTTTCAGCAAAATACTTGGATAACTCTTCTGCTGAAGTGTATGGAAGAGGTAATAATACACAGTCTTCGCTAGGAATTGAGTATCCTTTACCGTCAATTTTAAAGTGAATAGTTTTATTTTGTTTTAATTCATCAACAGATCCTGATTGTTTATCAAAATCCTTAAAATCAATTAATTCATTATAAACAGGTATTAACAATCTGTGGTCAAGTTCTTTACAGACTGCTTTGGTATATCCTTTTACATCTTTAAAATCTACTACAAAGTCAAATTTTCCAGCCCTTTCCCCTTCAATTTCAATATCTACAAAGTAGGAATGTCCATGGATAAATCCGCAAGATTCATGTCCTGGAATTACATGAGCAGAAGAGAATCTTAAATTTGATTGAATTCCATTTAGTAAAATTTTCATAATAACACCTTTGTTTTACTTATATCGTTTTCAATTGTTTCTAATTCTTCAATAAATCTGGAAGCAGTTTTATTGATTAAATCCAATAAGTTGTCATCACTGAATATTTGAACACCATTTTCATCTTTGATATCAAATAAACCAATTGTTTCAACATCATCAGGAGTTCCTTTATCTTCCAAATTAAGTGCGAAATGAATTTTTGCAGAACTAAGGGAAACACTAGCTATTGAAATAGATAATTTCCCGCCATCAACAAAAATATCGTCTCCTTCACGTTTAGTTTCAATCCCATATTCTGTTAGAATTTCTCTAAAAATCATTACGAGAAGTCTTTGTCTTAAATAAGCAATTCTCATATTAGGAGGTTGTTGATCAAAGAACTCACAAATAAAATTAACCATATAGTTAGATTTAATCTCCAAACCAACATCAGCAAAATCTTTTAGATTGTCTGGAGTTATGTTAACCGGACCAATCCAGGTTACAATAGAAGATCCATAAATTCCAAATTCCTGAAAAGCCCAGGATGGATTAATTTGACTTCCATCATATTCAAATATTTCATCAACATGTTTATGAATAATACTCATAAATTAATTTAAGTTTATATTTTTATATAAATTATTAAGATTAAATGAAAAATTAATTTAAAGACATGTTATAAAATAACTTAATTAGGAGACTAAAAAATGGAACAAGTAAGAACAAGAGATTTTATCTACACAAGCGATGATTTGTATTTCGCTTCAACAAACTATATACACCCAAAAGACAGAGTAATTTCCTTTTTAAGATATATTCCTGATCCTAAAGGAGACAGGCAAAAAGATGGTAAAAGATACAGAAAAGTAGGATCTGCTGAAGCATACGAATACCTACGTAAAAACCATCCAGATTATTTATACCAATGTGACGTTACAAAAGTTGAAATGATGGGAGTTCCATTAGACAAAGTTGAAAAAATAATAAAACCAGATAAAAGACTCCTAGAGCTTAAAGATGATTTTGACAACGGCAGAAAAGTTAAAAATCCAGAACTTATTGCAAAATTAATGGATGTTGCTGACTTCTTCCATTACTTTGCTGATGTTCCATACGACCATATGGGAATTTCAGGTTCCATTTCACCAGGACTTCAAAAAAGTGATGTTTCAGATTTAGATTATGTAGTTTACGGTCTTGACAATCACAGAAGAGCAATAGCTGCTTTTAAAAAGCACAGAGGAAAAGAAGTCTATATTGAAGAATTAGACAAACACATCACTGTTAAAGGAATTACCAATGATTACTGGGATTTCGTATACAACAAAAGAATGAGTGATGAAAGTTTAACCAAAGAAGAATTCAGATGGTATGAAAACAGAAAAGCAAATAGAGGTACAATCAATGGAACATTATTTGACATTCTAGCAACCAGAGACTACGATGAAATCGAAGGAGAATGGGGAGATACCATTTATGAACCTCTCGGAACTGCTCAAATTGAATGTGATATTGTAAGTGCTCTTGGTGCATTTGACAATCCTTCAAGCTACACTATTGAAAACTTAGAGATTGTTGATGGTGTTGACGTACCAATAAGTGAAGTTGTTTCATTTACCCATACCTACGCTGGAGAAGTAATTGACGGCGAACATGCAATTGCTAAAGGTAAAGTTGAAAAAGTAATTACCAATGGAAAAGACCACCACTACAGACTTGTTGTTGGAACTACCCGTGAAGCTATTGATGAATATTTAAAACTCAAAGAGCTTCCACAACAATAATTATTATTAAAAAGTTAATGCAGAGATTCAATTTCTCAGTTAACTTTAACCTATTTTTTAAAATTAATTCAGTAACTTCAAAAATTATTGAATTAAAAGTTTAATAAATTATAATTATTTAGACATTATTACAAACCATCGATAGAAATAATACATAATATCAAAATAAATGCACTAATTCTTATTGAATATTATTCAATTTTAGAAAAAAATTAAACAATTATAATACTTTTTTTTAAATTAATCCAAACAAAATCGTGAAAATCAAATCAAATACTTTATAAACTTCAAATACTAATGTAGTAGTATTACATACTTAATTAATAATGTGATATAATGAGTGAAAAAAAAACTGTAGAATGGAATAGTACATTTGCATTCATGATGGCTATGATCGGTTCAGCTGTCGGACTCGGAAACATTTGGCGTTTCCCAAACGTCCTCTACGCAAACGGTGGAGGATCTTTCATGATCCCATATATCGTTTCTTTATTCTTACTAGGAATTTCATTTGTTTTAGTAGAATACGCAGTTGGATATAGATTCAAAAAATCAGTTGGAAAGATACTATTCGAAATAAGTAAAAAATTAGAACCAATTGCTTGGTTTATCGTATTAGTAGTATTTTTAATTACCACATACTACGTATGTGTTGTCGGATGGGATTTAATTTATGTTGTTTTAAGTTTCACTAAAGCATGGGGAGCAGATCCTAACTTGTTCTTCTCATCTAATGTGTTACAAGCAACAGATGCATTATCTGGATTCTTCCAAATTGTCCCAATGGTACTTGCATCCGTATTTGCTGTATGGTTAATCATATGGTTAATTGTTAAAAGAGATTTAAATGACGGAATTGGAAACGTAAGTAAAATTTTAATGCCTTTACTTTGTTTAATTGTTGTATTCATTGTTATATTTTCATTAACCTTACCTGGTGCATCAGTTGGATACACACAGATATTTACACCTGATTGGGGCGCATTAACCAACTTAGATGTATGGTTAGCAGCATTTGGACAAATTGTATTCTCTCTTAGTTTAGGTATGGCAATTGCAATGACCTATGCAAGTTACTTACCAGACAAATCCAAATTAGTTGACAGTGCAGTAACTGTTGCATTCTCAAACTCTATTTTCGAAGTATTTAACTCAATTGGAATCTTCTCCATTTTAGGATTCATGTTCGTATCCACTGGTATTCCATTTGATGAATTAGTAACTTCCGGAACTGGACTTGCATTCGTTGTGTTCCCACAAGTATTAAACACCTTAGGACCAATGGGATACGTTATCGGACCATTATTCTTCTTGTGTATCTTATTTGCAGGAATTACCTCTGCAATTGCACTTCTCGAAGTAGCAACTTATGCAATTTCCGAAAAATTCGATATAGGACGTAAAAAAACAGTTACAATGATTTGTGTGCTCGGATTTATCATTTCAATAATCTTCACAACAAGCCTTGGAAGTACAATTTTAGGTGCATTTGATGCATTCTTAAACAACTTCGCATTATTACTTGGAATCCTTATTGAATGTATAATCTTTGGTTGGATTTACGACTTCGATAAATTAATTAGTACTTTAAACAAAGACTCACGTATTAAAGTAGGTAAACTCTGGAAAATTGTTATTAAATTCATCCTACCACTTTGTATCGCAGTTCTTTGGATCCAAGGGGTCTACACAACTATTACAACCGCAGACCAATTAAGTTTATTCATTATGGGAATACTTACAGTAATATTAATTGTATTACCAATTGTATTTACCAAACTTCCTGCTAAAAACGAAGATTACTACAAAATAACTTCAGAATAAATAGCTAATTATTAGCTATTTACTTTTTTTATTTTTTTAACTATTCACACCACATCACTAAATTTTAGAATTAAATAAAAAAATTTAGTCATACCTAAATATTATATATGATGATATCCAAATATAATTCATAAACTCATTATTATCACATGATAAAATTTAAAGGACATAGAATATGAAAAAGAAGATAATTCTAATTAGTTTAATAGCATTACTATTATCTGTATCTGCAGCATCAGCAGCAGACAATAGTAAAATAAAAATGCCAAAAGACAGTATTTCAACAAAAAAAGTGAAACATATTGAATTAAAAGATAAAAAAGTAAAAAAAAAGTAAAACAAAAAATACTGATAAAAAAGCAGTGAAAAAACAAAAGAAACAAAAAAACAAAACAATGAAAATAAAATAACAACCATTAACGACTATAAAACCTATGAAGAGTTTAAACAAACCGTTGAATCAAGTAAAGACGGAGATACCGTCAAACTTACTGAAAATATAAAAAGCCAAGACACCATTAATGTCAAAGCAAATAACCTCATTATCGACGGACAAGGATTCACAATTGATGGCGATAACCATAGAATATTCCACATAACTGGAAATAATACAATTATCCAGAATTTAAAATTCATTAATGGAAAATCAGACAATGGTGGAGCAATCTATGTTGAAGCAAACCAGTGCAGTATGAAAAAATGTGAATTCAACAATAACAATGCAGACAACAACGGTGGAGCAGTTTATTGTGAAGGAAAATTAAACTGTACAGATTGTATTTTTAAAAATAACCACATATCAAAAAAATCTGTAACATATGGAGGAGCAATATGCTCTAAAAATAGTGTTACAATTGATAAATGTACTTTTGAAAACAATGAAGGATACAATGGTGGATCAATATATATTGGTGAAGGAAACTCTACAATCAAAAACTCACAATTTAAAAACAATAATGTAAATCATTATGGAGCAGGAATCTGTACAGAAGACAATTTATTTGTCCAAAATTGTACATTCATTAAAAATGAAGCAATAGCTGCTGGAGGAACTGCTGGAGGAGCTATTTATTCTAAAAAAAGAGTCACCGTGAATTCTTCTACATTTGAAGATAATGAAGCATCAGGCGCATTTATGTTTGATTGCATAGGTGGCGCAATATATTGTGGAAACATTGATTGTAACAGCACTACTTTTAAAGAAAACTATGCTTGGGACCAGGGTGGAGCAATATACATCAATTCTTTTGGAAACTCTACAATCAAAAACTCAATATTTATAAAAAACAAAAACGAATATTATGGAGGAGCAATCTACCTAGCTAGTGTCACATCCCATATTAGTTTAATTCATAATATATTTACAGAAAACTATGTACGTGGCAAATTAGGATCAATTGCTTACACTAAAGGATATTTTGATGAAATAAGTAAAAACTACTTCTATTCTGAAAAACCAAACTGGAGTAGTCACTTATTATGTCGTGAAGGCACTACAACAGTAATAGACTGTGAAGATTCAAATTATGCTAGAACAATGGAAGAATACAATAACATGGGACCTGCCTAAAATAAGCATAATTTTAATCTGCGAATAATAAAGAATTAAATCTTTATTATTCCACCTATTTTTAATAAAAATTACTTTAAACCGAATTAATTATATAAAACAGTACAATTAACACCACATAATAGAATTAAATACATATCAAACCTCAATTATTTATATTACCAATATCTAAGTAATTATACTGAATTTAAGAGGTTAAAATATGATAAATTTATCTTCAATTAAAATGCACATGTACTGTCCAATGAGCCTATATTTAAAAACACACACCAATATTGAGGATGCTGACAAATGCAACCAGTATCTGGAAATTAAAAATCTAAAAATTGATATTCAGGATTTAATGCAAAAAAATATTCGGAAAATTAAAAAATCAATGAATTTAGAAGAAATAGAAAAAACATTATCTCAAAACATTTATGAATACATCCAAAATACAACCGAATCACTAAAATCATCCAATATAACCATTACACAAGACCAGATTGATGAAATTAATGATGAAACTTATTTTAACATAAAAACATTAAGTATCAAATCTAAAAAAGCAATGACAATACTTGATAAAGATGGATTTGGTATTAGCGAGATGTTTTTTCCAAACTGCATGTATTCCTATTTAATCAAAGACCATCAACTTGAATTAATAGGAATTTGCGATAAAATAGAAATTATTGATGGCAAATATTACCCAATAAGCATTAAAAGTACAAATCCTCCAATAAAAGGTGTTTGGGACCAGGACGCAATAGAACTAGTAGGAGCAGCAATACTTCTTGAAGAGGAATTTGATACTGAAGTATTCGTAGGATTTGTGGATTATAAAAAAATTGGTGATAGACGTCCAGTAGTAATGGATGTAAATCTTAGAAAAGCACTGTTTAGTGTGATTCGAGAAGTAAAAGAAATAATTGAAAATAAAAAACAGCCAAAAGTTAAAAAGAATCCTAAAAAATGTAGAAATTGTGAATATGAACACATATGTTTAGAAAAATAAAGATAAGGATAAAATCCTTAAAAGTGAATATTGTCGCCTAAACGTTTAATATCAAAAGCAGCAGTATCTGCAATAGACATTACTGCCAAAACGCCAGCTTGAATCGGATCAGTGATAATTAAATCAGCATATTCAGTTACACTACCCGGCATATTTAGTGAAATTACAATCAAATTACTTTTTTCTTTAACATTTTTAACTGCCTGAGTAATTTCACCACCCATAAGTGAACCTGCCAAAACTAGAGCACTGACACGTGGAAGTCTTGAAATAGCTTCAATAGCTTCAGCTAATGGTTTTTCGCCAACAAGTGGAATAGTATCGATACTGATGCGTTCACCACGTATGTTATGTCTATCAGCTTCAGTTATTGCACCCATAGCTACCTGAGATACCTGTGCTCCACCACCAACAATGATTATACGTTTACCATAAATATCCAATTGTGAACCATGTAATTCAACGGATTTAATTTCTTCAATATCATTTAAAGCTGAAATTAACTCATCAATATCATCTACATGGTCAAGTTCAAGGTTAATAGAACCTACATTGTTTTTTTCAATGAAAAGGTGGACATAACTAATGTTAGCACCATATTCAGTGATAACATCAGTGATATCATCTAAAACTCCTTTTTTCTCATCAGATTTAATAGTTAATGTGTAATCATTCATTTTTTGGCCTTATTTTATCTAATTTAGCATGTGCTCTTTTCCACATACTCAAATAATTATCATTTTTAGTAACTGGAATAACTTCAAGTCCTAAATCCCTATGTTCTTGGATCCATTCTTCATCAAAAACTGGAATTTCCAATTTAATTGGTTCGGATGTAGGATTAACAATTATAAGATTCCTATAAGGAAAATCCCATTCAATAATGTATCCTCCAAGACTGATTATGTGATATGGTCTCATAACAAATTTCATTTAATTCCCCCTATAATAATCCAAGTACAATAGCGAATACTCCAAGCAAGGTTGTTCCTAAAATTGTTGGAAGTAACTGTTTATTTGTAAATACCGGTGCGAATGCTGAGAAAATTCCCATCATCAAGACAAAAATTAAAGCAACAGCAATATTAACAAGAATTCCTAAAGAGAAAATGCTTGGTGGAACTCCAATAAACAATACGGAAAATACACATCCAAGAACGAACATGAAGAATCCTCTTGTTAAAACAACAATTGCTCTGTATTTTGCAGCATATTCCATGTATGGACCTTCAATAACATCAGATTTAGCTTTAATTATTGAAAATGGATATTCGTTTAAAATTATCATATATCCCATGAAAAATACAATAGCCGCAATTGCACCAGATACTGTAAATAAGAATGGTCCGTGGACTTGTTGGAATGCAACAATATCTTTTAAGAAGATACTGCCTGCAGCAGCAACAGGAGCAAATAATGCTAAATACAATGGGAAAGACCCGTAGGTAATCATTCTTAAAGATCTTCTTGCACTGATATCTTCAATAAATGATACTGGAGCATCATTGTGAACTGCACCTTTAATACGGTCTGGGAAAGGCATTCTTACAGACATAATGGATTTGGATAATGCTCCCATTAATACATAACATATTTCTTCAACTTTTAAAAATCCAACAATTGTAACTAAACTTGCAAGAGTTGGAATTTGGTAAGCTTGAGGAGTTAATGCAATGAAAACACATAAAACCACCATGAAACATACAATCGGCAACATTTTGTATAATTTTGGAACCGGAGATGAAACTTCAACATTTTCCTTAAACATGAATTTAAGTGGAGCCATAATTCCAGGAGAAATTACCAAAGGCCCAATCCTTTGTTGGATTCTTGCATGCACATATTTTCTTTCAATTCCAGGAAGTAATGTTGAGATTACAAAACAAACAAGAACTGTAAGAATTACTGCAATTATTGGATTTGTAAGTAAATTTGAAAACATAATCTATCTCCTAATTATCTCAATTGCTCTGTCAGAACAGGTAAAACATGGGTCACATTGTACAATACATAATTGACCATCAGTTATATGATTTCCAATAGCTGCATATTGCATAGCTCCAATGTTAGACATTGAAGGAGTTCTAATAACACAGTGTCTTACCCTTCCGCTTTCTAATCCATAAGAGTGATATAAAGTTCCCCTTGGAACTTCAATGTAACTTTCATTAATTTCAGTGTCAAACATTTCCCAATCATGATTTACTACTTTACCTTCAGGAATATTTGCAATAGCTTGTCTGATAATTTTAATTGACTCAAATGATTCTAAAACCCTCACCATTAAATTGGATTTTACATCCCCGTCAGGTTGAGTCACAATATTATAATCAAAGTCATCATATTCAAACATGGTTGTTCTTAAGTCTCTTGCAACACCAGTTGCTCTTAAGGAAGGACCAGTTACAGCTAATTTAATAGCTTGTTTTTGTGGTATGATACCTACACCAGTGATTCTGGATATTACAATTGGATCTGAAGTGAATCTGTCTGCAAATTTGGTTAATTCTTCTTCGACTTTATCCATATCATCTTTAATTCTTTGTAATTTGTTAACATCCAAGTCACATCTTGGTCTTACTCCACCTAAAACAGAACATCCATACTGAACTCTGTTTCCTCCAACCATAGCAAGTAATTCCATGATTATTTCTCTTAAGTAGAATATTCTCATGGAAAATGTTTCGTGAGCCAATACTTCACAACCATGAGCTAAATACAAGAAGTGTGAGTGTAATCTTTCAAGTTCTCCCATAATCACACGAATGTAGACACCTCTTTGTGGAATTTCGATACCTAAACCAGTTTCTGCAGTTCTGCATGAGTTCCATATATGTGAGTTGGAACAAATTCCACAAATTTTTTCAGTAAGTGAGTTAGCCTTTTGTACAGGAAGACCTTCCATAATTCTTTCAATACCCCTATGATTAACACCAATAGTAATTTCAGCTTCCTGAATTATTTCATCTTCAACAAAAAACCTTACTCTATATGGTTCCAATGCAGCAGGGTGAACTGTACCCATTGGAATTTCTGTTTCAATAATATTATTTGTTGGTACTTTTTCATCCATATAAAACCCTCTCTAATCCGCATCCAATAATGTAGGTAAAAGTGATACAACACCAGCTAAAACATCTTGAGGTCTTACAGCACAACCTGGGATTTTAGCATTAACAGGTATAATGTTTTCAACTGGACCTTCAATTTCTTCTGAAGGAATATCACCATGACAATTCTTATAAACTCCACCCATTAAAGCACAGCTTCCAGCAGCTACAACTAATTTTGGATTAGGAATAGCATCATAGATTGCTTCTAATGGTTTTCTATTTAAGTGTGTAACCGGACCTGTAACAACCAAAACATCAGCTTCACGAGGGTTCCAGGTTAAAAACACATTATATTGTTCAGCATCAAATCTTGGGGACAATATTGAATTAACAATCTCAATATCACATCCATTACATCCACCAGTATAAACTAACATAACGTGGATTGCTCTTGCTCTTGAAAATGATTTGATTCCCATTTAATCACCATCCCCTTTATTTTTTAATACTGTTTTATCAGATAAGTACTGAGAAATAACTTTAAGCTTATCTTCAGATATTTTAAATGGTTGCTCGATAAATTCAGAAACATTCACTTCCTGATCTCCAACACATGAAGGGTGAACTGCTCCTTTTTGTCCGTAAAGTGAAAATATTGGACAAAAATCATGACAATAATAACAAACAACACATTTTTCAAGATTAATTTCAGGTACTTCTGATATAGTCCAATCTTCAGTCAATTTGACAGGGCTTGCTAATGTTTTCATATCAATTGCACCGGTAGGACATACATTTGAACAACCAGAACATCCAATACATGCCACCTCGTCAATTCTATCATCCACTTTTACATTAAGAGTAGAGATTTGATTTCTCAAATCCATATCAGTTACCCTATCAGCTGCAAAAAAGATTCTTTTAAAGTTAGTAAATGCTCCTTCCAAAGCTATTCTAATTAAATTTCTCATTTAAATACCCTCTATTGAATCTTTAAAATTTCTTTCGAATAAAAATGCTCTTGCTGGACATGCATTCTTACATGCTCCACAATAAATACAATTTTCTTCATTAACAACAAAATTACCGTCAATTTTATCAATTGCATCATATGAACAAGTTTTATAACATAATCCACAGTGCATACATAATTCCTGTTCAATGAAATTGAATCCATCTTTGATTTCATTTTTATACATTGTAGATTTAGGAATTGCATCAACCGGACAATGTACTGCACAGTTTTCACATAATATACATTTATCCAAATCAACGGAAATGCTTCCTCTGTTAAGTGTAATAGCTTGTTTTTGACATACTTCAGCACAGATTCCACATGAAATACAATCATCTGAGACTTTTCCATCCCATAAGTAAGTCATGAATTTACGTGCATCAACTTCATTACACACTTGAACACATTTTCCACAAAATACACAAAATCCGGATAATGTTGCTAATTCTACGTCTTTAAATTCATCGTAGACAAACATATCTCCGTCTTCAGCTAAAGTATGAACCGGACAGCGACTAATAGCTACATCATGATTTTGATTTTCAACATCACAGGTTGGATCATATCTTAATTTACCATCAACTTTCTTATGAGAGTCATTTTCACATAAATCAGCACATAATCCACAGTTTAAACATGAAATTAATGAACCTGTTGACTTTTGATTTAATTTATTAACTGTAATTTCAAAGTCACTTACTGAAATTGCCTCGTGAGGACAAGCTTTCAAACAGTTAAGACAAAGAGTACAGGAATTTTTATTGATAATTTGATGTTTATTCATTGAACCGTTAGGACAGACATCTTCACAAACTCTACATTCACAGCAGATTCCTTCATCTCTGTCGATTTTAACATGAATCGCACCTGTTGGACAATATTCACTACATCTTCCACATAAAATACAATTGTCCATATCAGTTCCAAAGTAATTTCTTGAAATCATTTTTGTTTCACTTTCTTTTTTGTGAGGAACTTTATTTATTGGTGGATTGAGAATTTGAATTGATCTAATTAAGTTCAATTGTTTGTCTTTTTCAAGTTCATATCCGTCAACACGGTTTGGACATGCTTCCTGACAAACACCACAACGTGCACAAATACCATACACAATACCGTCTTCAATAGTAATATTATCAATAGGACAGTTGTATAGACACATTCCACAACCATTACATTTAGCTCTATCTACAACATATCCTCCATAGCTATTTTGGAAAATTGCTCCATTAGGACAGTTTTTATGACATATTCCACAGGTAAGACAGCTAAATGATTTTCCATTGATAAATTTAATAGCTTTTGTAGGGCATTGATTAATACAATCTCTTTTTCCTTCACATGTATTAGTTGACAAAAACATAACAATAACCCCTTATTTACTCCTTGCAAATAAAAATTTGCCTACAAAAATTCCTATTAAAGCAGATACAAATGCAGTTGAAATTGGTAAATCTGTATAGAACGGATAATTACCAAATTGCCAAGCAGCAATAAGTCCTGCAATAAAGATTACTACAAATGATGCTAAAGTAAATTCCATATCAGAGCGGTTAACTTTGATTTGAGTTCCTATAATTGCACCTAATATAAATCCGAATATAATTGGGCCTAAACTTAACATCATTCATTCTCCTGTGTAAATTTTTTAAATCCTGCAAATGCAATAACAATTGAGGATAATCCAACAAATACCTTTAATCCTACGAAAATATTGAGATATGGAATAATTCCTGCGTTTGTAACATCAGGATAATGGAAAATATTTTGAATCATAGCTGGAACAACATTTGATAAGTCTGCACCAACATTGTATAAGAATGATCCACCAAGCAATAAACCAACTAATCCTAATGCAATAAATCCAAGTGCACCGATTGATTCTAAAACTTCAATAAATGCATGTGAAAATTCCAATGGAGAATTACCTACACCGTAAACAAGAATAGATAAGATAACTCCACCTGCAATCATAGCACCACCTTGGAAACCTCCACCAGGAGTGATGTGACCACCAAGAATAGTCATTATACCAATACAAATCAATATAATTGAGATTGGTAGGGAAATTAATTTTAAAATCATACTAGTTTGACTCATTGTTTATCCCCCAATAATCCTTTACCAAAGATAAGTAAAACAATTAAACCTGCGCTTAATAAGATAATTGATTCTCCTAATGTATCGTAAGCTCTGAAATCGAAAATAACTGCAGTAATTAAGTTTGGAGCTATTTTGGTTCCTACTGCATTGTAAATATAACTTACACCAGGATTAATCATATTACTTAAATGAAATACTGCATCCAATAAAGTAACAGATAAAATTGCTGCCATTATAGATGCAATTAAATTACGAATTGTAGTGTGATTAGACAAGAGTACCACCCCAATATAATAATGAACAAATAATTGCAAGAGTTACCATTGAATAGAATAACATCTTATCTAATGAATCCTCTTGTTCAATTTTAAACTTCGGAATAAGTGGAATATTAACAATCAATACAACTACAACGATTAAAGCAAATAATCCTGCAATTAAAACATTGACATGTCTTAACAAAAGAGTTGCTAAAACTAATGAAACAATTAAGAATATTTCAGCAGTAATACTTCCTGAAACATCTGCATTAGTTACAGGACCTGGAGAGAACAATTTCCTGAATTGTGCAACCACATCAAAGATTTTATCATATAAACTCATAATATTCCCCCTACAAAGGTAGAGATTCCATTAATAATAGGATCAGGGTATAAACCTAAGATAACGATAATTACCAATAATACTCCCATTGCAAAAATCATTGCACGAGGAACCTCTTTATTTTCAACATCCAATTTAGCTGGTTTTGGTTTTAAGAACATTGCATAGAATGTTTTTACAAATACTACAAATGTAGCGATACTTGCCATAATTGCTAAAATTGATAATTCTGGGAATCCGCAGCTTAAAGAAGCTTGAACAAGCATTAATTTAGATTGGAATCCGCTTAACGGTGGAACACCAGCCATAGCTAAACCACCAATTAAAAGCATAATACTTACTTTTGGATGGTATGCTAAAAGACCACCAAGTTTACGTGTATCAACTTCATTTGTTGCCTCAACAATTGCACCAAATCCGATGAATAGTAATGCAGTAATAATGATTTCATTTAATGCTTGGAAAAGTCCTGCAGTAATTGCATAATTAGTTCCAAGACCAATACCTAAACCAATAAAACCTAATTCCCCGACTGCTAAAAATCCAATCATTCTTCTAAAGTCAGTTTGGGTCAATGCTAATGAAACACCCAAAATCATAGCCAAGATAGAGAAGAAAACTATGAGAACTTCGAATATTGGCAATACAGAATAAATTCTAAACATTACTAAAACAATTGAAATCATTGAGATAACTGTAAATGACTGAAGTAAAGCTGCTCCGTGAGGTTCTGCTTTTGAATAAATTCCAGATTTTATAGTATGGAAAGGTGGTAAACCAGACGCATATAACCAACCAAAGAAGATTAGTCCGAGTGATAATAAAAATACTGGAGATGTAGGTTTTACTAAACCATTGTGAATAGCAGCCACAATATCTGTTATGTTTACACTACCAGTCAATGCAAGTAAAAATCCAATTCCTAAAAGCATTATTGGACTTCCAATTGATCCTAAAATCATATATTTTAAAGCCATTTCATAACTGTAGTCAATAGAAGATGCTGCAACAATACCTACCTGAGCAAGTGCCAATATTTCAAAGAATACAAACATATGGAAGATATCGTCAGTTAAGAGCAATGCAGTAACTGCAGCAGTACCTAAGAACAATAAGAATAAATAAGGACCGGAAACTTTTCTATATTTGGTTAAATAAACAAATACAACTAAAAATGTTAAAAGTCCAAGAGCAGCTATGAATATTTGTTGTAAGCTTGTAAATGAATATGTAATCGCTGGGTGATAAACCACGTTTGTTACATTATCCAAAATCGGTTCATATCCTCCAAAGTAGTGGAAACCATAATTGGACAATAATGGAATTATTGGAAGACAGATTGCAACTACAAATGCAAAGATTTTAGTAACTTTGTTGAATTTTGAAAAAGCACTAATAAGCAATGCTGCAATTAATGGAATGATAACCATAATTGGGATTAATTCATTCATCATATTCCTCCTGTTTTGATGTATCAGCCAACATTACACTAGTACTTAAAGTTCCATATCTTCTATAAAGAACCATTACCAATGCAAGCATAATAGCAAGAGTACTTGCACCAATTACAATACTAGTAAGTACTAAACCGAAAGGTAGCGGATATGCTGCATTTGAAGCAAACCATGTAGTGTCCATACCAGGCATTAAGATAGGTACAACACCACCAGCTTTATAACCAATAGCAACAATGAATAGGTTTACACCTTCTTCAATGAAACTAATACCAATAATTTTCTTTATGATGTTATCAACAAAAATTGCAGCATAAATCCCAACAATAATCAATGCAACTGAAGTTAATAATATCACTAATTGAGTTTGTGCCATTAGTTATCCACCCTCTGAGTTTTTTTAACAGCAAGAGCAATAAATACAGGTACAATAGCTGCACACACAATAGCCTGAGTCATAGCAACATCAGGTGCTAATAATACCTGGAAGAGAACTGCAATAGCTCCACCGGAAAATCCTGTTAATATTGCTGCTTTCAATAAATCTTTTTGGATAATAGCAAGGACGGCACTTAAAACTGCAATTAAACATAAAACATATACTATCATCTTACTCGCCCTCTTCAATTTCTAGTGTAGTTACAGAAAATCTTTCATCAGTTTTAAGTTTTTGTGAATTTTCACTTTCTAAAGATTGCATTTTATCTTTAGGATGTAAGAATGGATTATCTTCAACTACATCTTGTTCAACATTTTCTAAATCCAAATTATTTTCTCTATCTTCTTTTTTCCAATAAGCGTTAGCGATTGCATGTGCAATAAATGGTGCTAAAACAAAATAGATTCCAGCAAGTAAATATTGACCTAAACCAATCATTGCAAGGACACATGCAATATCAAAAACACCCACAATATGAATTCTTGCATAAACAACATTCTTTGTGTTTTTATCTAAACTAATAAGTCCAATTGCAGAAATTATAGTTAAAATAGCTGCTATGATAAGAATAATAGACTGAATATATTCTATCATTCTCCATCACCCCCCAAAACTACAGCAAAAGCAACAGTACCTACAAAACCAAAGAATATTAAAGCTAATGATATATCTCTAAAGAATTCGAGATTATACAAGCCACCAATGATTAATAATAAAACTGCAAATGCATTAACCACAGCAGAACTTCCTAAAATCCCCATAGAAGTGGATTTATAAGCACTTGCTCTTAATGCAACTAGCATAAATATCATTAATGCAATAATCATAAAATATTTTGAAATACTTAAAATATCCATACTATCTCACTCGATTAATCAATCAAAAATATTAAAATAACCCTATTCCAACATTTTCTTAATGTATTTTTCAAAAGGAATAACATCCTCTTTTGTTCTTGGAGAAATAGTAGCCACTTTGATAATGTTATTTTCACTGTCTAAATCAACAGACAAAGTACCAGGAGTCAAAGAAATACTGTTTGCCAAAATTGTCTGTGAAACTGGTCTTTCTAAAACAGTTTCAATATCAAAAACAACAGGATCAATATTTCTTCTCATAATTCCATTAAAAGCAACGTCAAAGGTTGCTTTAATGATTTCATAAATTAGGTCCAAGAAATAAATAATTCCATAACCAATTCTAGTTAAAAACATTAAATAAGCTCCATTTCATTAATAATTCAAAAAGTCAAAAAATGACTCTTTTATAACATTATTATTTATCATGATTATTTATTATAAATGTTATGTATTTACTGTGAAAAATCACAATAAAACATAAATAACGCATGTAATAATTTTTTAAAAAAAATAAATACTAATTTAAATCTATTTTTAAATAAAAAGAAGAATTTAAAACTCGTTAAAATCAATTTAGATAAAAATTAATGAGATAAAATATACATTTCATATAATTTAAATAAAACCTGTGCATGACCCATCATAGATAAAATCGCAAGGATAAATACCACCACTAATCCAAAATTTCTATAAACTTTATATGAAGAAATTGGAGCGAATAATTTAATTCCTGCTGGTGAAAATGAATCCAATACACTATGAGAAAAAATCCCCAAAAATAAACTAAGTACAATAGTAATATAGGATATTTCACCAGTTTTGATCATAAATAATGAAATAAAAAATATTGGAATGAAAATCATCAATAATTTTTTATTTAAGAACAAAAACCCTAAAAGTGCAATAAGAATTGCAAGTAACAAATAATGATCCCCTAAGGAGGTAACCAACATTATCAACTGCAAACTCCAAATTAAGATTAAGCTAATTGCAGCAGTTAATGTTAGTATACCGAATATTGAATGTGTAAAACTACGATGTTGCGAAAAATAAAATGTGACCCCTAAGAACACAATAATTAAACCAACATAGTAAGGTAATTTAAGTATATAAAGTGAAATGAAGACTACTAACCCCAAGATAATAATCTTATACACGCTTTCTTTTTTAAATTTATGATCAAAATCTGGAACATTTGCACCGATAAATGTCAAAGCAATTAACAACGGATTATGAAAAAACATACACGCAAGTATCAATGCAAATATTGAATGTCCTTTATAGGAAGACAACTTAAATCACCTTATTAAATAGTATTTAAATACTAATTAAAAATAAGTAATCCAAGAGCATTTGAAAAGAAATAATTAAAAAAATTAGATTCCAAAATAGGATAAAAAACTCTTCATTTGACTAAATGAAACATCAACAGCGCCCCTTCCAACACTACCAAACGGAGATAACACTTCACAGGTAACAGAAGGAATTCCTTTTAAATTACATGTATCTTCAATAGCACCATTATACATAGAAGAACTTGCAAAATCATATGAAATCATCTCAGAGCCAACATCACTTGAAATATAGTTAGCTATTAAAAAGCTCTCAGCAGTTGGAGATTTTGATGAAAAAACAGACTCACAACCAGGATTTGAGTTATATGATGTTGAGTGGAAATCTCCTACAGCAGAAATTCCTAAATTTTCAATAGCTTGAATAATAAGATTGCTTATTGAATTTTTAATATTAGCAGAACGGTTCAAATCACGTGAATTAAAACTTCTTTCATTGTTCATTGAAGATTTTGGAGCTGCAAATGGTATAAAATAAACAGTATTGTTAAGTTCTTTTTCCAATAATTCATTAATTAAATTTAGATTTGCCATTTGAGGAGATAATTCATTACCATGAATTCCAGATAAAACCAATACTTTCTTTCCACCATTTCCTAATTTAAAAATTGGAGTTCCATAAACAGATTTTTCTAAAATAAATTGATTAATAGGATTTAATTCCAGATTTTCCAGAATATGTTTATTTCTTGAGATGTACCCTCCTGAAAAATCAGAGATATAACTCATTTCAAGATTTCCAAATTGATCAATTTTTTTAAAATGCATAATTAATTATACATAAAAACTCTTATTTAAAAATAGGGATTACAGTGAAGAAATATATTAAGAGATTAATTAGACTTGTAAACTATGAAAGAGATGCTGAAATCGAAGTAATGACTCATGAAATCAGCACAATGTCAGGTAAAAAAAGAGAAGAACTAGGCAGAGCCATAAACAAAGTTAAAGGAAAGTTTCTAGGAAAAGAATTAGGATTACAAATTGTTCAGTTCGGCAGATCAGATAAAATTGAAACTGAAATATCTGTTGGAGATATGGTTTTAATAAGTAGTGATGACCCTCTAAGAAGTGATTTGACTGGAACAGTTACTGAAAAAGGTGCAAGATTCATAACAGTTGCATTTGACAAAAGAGTTCCAAGATGGGCTTTAAAAAAGAAAGTCAGAGTTGATTTATATGCAAATGATGTAACATTCAAAAGAATGGAGGATAATCTAAGACATTTAAGTTTAAAAGGAAAAGATGCACTTGAATATATTTTAAATGACAGAGACCCCAGAAAAAACAGACGTGTTCCATACATAGACTACATTGACGATTCTCTTAATAATTCACAAAAAGCAGCTATTGAAAATGCATTATCATGTGAAAACTTCTTTTTGATACACGGACCTTTTGGAACAGGAAAAACAAGAACTTTAGTTGAATTAATCTCACAGGAAACAAGACAAAACCACAAAGTTCTTGCAACAGCAGAAAGTAATGCTGCAGTTGATAACATCCTTGAGAGATTAATTGAAAATAAAAAATTGAATTTAACAAGACTTGGCCATCCACAAAGAGTATCTGAGAATAATATTTCTCAAACCTTGGCTTATAAAGTTGAAAAGCATGAACTAAACAGAAGAGTTAAGAAAATCCAAAAAAAGATTGAAAAATTAGTGGAAACAAGAAATTTACACACTCGTCCAAGCCCACAGTTTAGAAGAGGTCTTAGCGACTATGAAATATTAAATAATGCTTCAAAAGGAAAGAGCAGTCGTGGAGTTAGTCCTGAAAAGATGAAATCAATGGCAAAATGGATTGAATGCAACCAGGAAATTGATGAATTACATGATAATATAAAAAGAGTTGAAAACAAAATCATTCGTGATATCGTCGAAACCAGTGATGTTATTCTTACAACAAACTCATCTGCAGCACTTGATTCAATATCTAAAGTAAAATTTGATGTTGCAATTATTGACGAAGCATCACAAGCAACAATACCAAGCATATTAATTCCAATAGCTAAATCTCGCAGATTTATACTTGCAGGTGACCACAAACAGCTTCCCCCAACAATCATAAGTAAAAAAGCAAAAGAATTGGAAAAAACATTATTTGAAGAATTAATAAAACTTTATCCTTCAAAATCTCAGCTATTAAATGTTCAATATAGAATGAACAAAATGCTTATGAAATTCCCGAACAAGGAGTTTTACAATAACGGACTTAAAAGTGATTCAAGTGTTGATGAGATAAAAATTGACGATTTACTTGGATCTGATAACCATGAAGATGCTCTTTTATTTATCAATACTTCAAATGCATATGGCAATAAAGAAAATCACTTAAAAGATTCCAAATCCATAATAAATGAATTAGAATCAGATATTGCAGTTAAAATTGCTAAAGACTATTTGGATGCTGGCGTTATCGCAGATGATATTGGAATTATTAGCCCTTATGCAGATCAGGTAAAAATAATAGATAATAACACTCCTGTTGAAGTAAAAACTGTTGACGGTTTTCAGGGAAGAGAAAAAGAAATTATCATCATATCAACTGTTAGAAGTAATGATGATGGAAACATTGGATTTTTAAAGGACTTAAGAAGACTAAATGTGGCAATTACCAGAGCTAAAAGAAAATTAATCATTATTGGAAATAAAGAAACATTAAAAAACAGTCCTACATATGCAAGACTTATTGATTTTGTTGAAAATGAGGATTTATTAATTGATGTTTAAATCCACCATCACCCACTTATTTTTTTAAAATAAATTTCTAGGCTAATTTATAATTATAAATAGTATTAAAAACATACAATTAAATGAATAATAATTCTTATTGATTATAACGGTGACAAAAAATGACTGAAAAAGTAGTTTTAGCATTCAGTGGTGGATTAGATACCTCTGTATGTGTTAAATTATTAGAAGAAAAATACGATGTAGAAGTTATTACTGCATGTGTTGATGTAGGACAAGGCGACGAAGAAATGGAAAAAGCAAAAACCATGGCATCCAAAATCGGTGGATTAAAACACTATAACATCGATGCTAAAGAAGAATTTGCTAACGAATACATTGCACGTGGAATCAAAGCAAATGCAGAATATGAAGGATACCCATTAAGTACTGCGCTTGCAAGACCATTAATCGCACAAAAAATTATCGAAATTGCTGAAAAAGAAGGAGCAACTGCTATTGCACACGGTTGTACCGGAAAAGGAAACGACCAATTCAGATTTGAAGCAGTTATTCTTGCAATGTCTGATTTAGACATTATCGCTCCTATCAGAGAAATGAACTTAACCAGAACCGAAGAAAAAGAATATGCTGAATCTAAAGGTATCGAATTAAGTTATGATAAAATTTACAGTATTGATGAAAACCTTTGGGGAAGAGCAATTGAAGGAGATATCTTAGAAGATCCTGCAAATGAACCACCTGAAGACATTTACGAATGGACTTCTTCCTGGGAAGATGCAAAAGACGAACCAGAAAAAGTATCCATCGAATTTGAAGAAGGTATTCCAGTAGCTATAAACGGCGAAATTATGCCTTTAACCGATCTTATCAAAAAAGCAAATGAAATTGCTGGAAGCCACGGTATTGGAAGAATCGATACTATTGAAAACAGAATGATTGGTATTAAAAGTAGGGAAATCTACGAAACCCCTGGTGCTAAATTGTTAATTGCAGCTCACGAATCTTTAGAAGAATTAGTTTTAACTACTGATGAATTAAGATTTGCTGAATACATGTCAACCCTTTATGCTGACTTAGTATACAGAGCTCTCTGGCAAGAACCATTAAGAGAAGACCTTGACCAAGCAATTGACAAAATGCAAGAAAGAGTAAGCGGAGAAGTTGTATTGAAACTCTTCAAAGGTTCAATCCACCCAATTATCAGAAAATCTCCATTCAGCTTACACAGCATTGAACAAATCACCTTTGAAGACAAAGAAACTGACCAAAGAGAAGTTGAAGGTATGATTAAATACCATGGTCTTCAAGCTGCAAATTACCAAAAATTAAACAGATAGCTTTTTAGCTATCATTATCTTCTTTTTTTAAATCAAAATTAATAGGTTCAGGAATTAAAGTAATTCCATCTAACTGATTATCACATCTATAAACTAAAATTTCAACACCATTATCATAAGCTTCATTTAAAGTTTGAGAAAATACAGGATCATTTTCCCAGTTTGGTCTGAAGAATTTTCCTGCAGGATGTTGAATTAAGAAAAACGCAACACAGCGATTTCCCTGTTTTTTAAGTTTAATTAACTCTTTTAAATGCTTTGCACCTCTTTGTGTTGGAGCATCCGGAAATCTTGCTTCACCATCAACAATTAGTGTAACACCCTTTACTTCAACATAACATTGGCGTGAATCATCTGCAAGATATATGTCGATTCTTGAATTATCAACTGTTTTTTCTCTTTGATGAATAGAATAGCCAGAAAGTTCTTTTATTTTACCATCCAAGATTGCATCATATACAATACTGTTTGCTTGTTGAGAGTAAAGTGACACTAGGACATTCTTATTTTCTACAAAGTGAAGTGAGAATTTGGTTTTTCTTTTTGGATTGTCTGATGGTTTAAGCCAAACTACAGCATCTTCAACTAAAAGTTCCTTACACCTTCCTGTGTTTGGCACGTGCGCTATTTCCAAGTTTCCATCCACTTCAACTTCAGCAATGAACCTATTTGGACGATTTTTAAAAATCCCTCTAACATAATCCATTTTTAATCACATTACCGATAAATGATACTAAATCACTAGCACTAAATCCGTTTCCTTTTTCATCAAATGCCATGTCTCCTGCAAGTCCGTTAATGAAAACAGCTAAACATGCACTGTCAAAAGCATTTAATCCTTGAGCAAATAAAGCAGTTGCAATTCCTGAAAGTGCATCTCCTGTTCCACCAACTGTCATTCCAGGATTACCACTTTTATTAATTTTAAATTTAGTTCCAGATAAAATCAAGTCATATTTTCCTTTAACTATTACACTACCTTTAATTTGACGGGAAATTTGCTGGAACTGAGTAATATTTTCATCAACTTTTTTAAAGTCATATGAATCAATGTCAAGTTTTAAATCATTATTAACCTTGAAAAATGATTTAAATTCAAAAATATGAGGAGTTAAAATAATATCCTGTCTGTTTTTAATTAAAGTCATTTCAACCTGTTTTAGAGCATCTGCATCCAAAACTATTGGTTTTTTAATCTTTGAAACCAATACATTGAATAATTTTAAAGTATTATCAGATATTCCTGCTCCAGGACCAATTAATACTGCATCAACATCTTCTGATAACTCAATGATTTGTTGAGAATGTTCAAGTGATAATTCATCTCCTTCAAGTGATTTAACAATTAAATCTGGAGAAGTTGATTTGATAACTTTTGCTGCACTTTCGGGCGCCATAACATAAACCAAATCAGCACCTGCACCAATAGCTGCCATTCCTGCAATGGCTGGAGCACCAGAATAATCTTTAGAGCCACCTACAATAAGTAAACGACCATTGTTTCCTTTATGAGAATCCAAGTCACGTGCGTTCATTCTTAAAAAGTCACCATAATTTACAAAGTATTCTGCTTCAAATGGAATTCCAATATCTGCTGTTACAAGACCACCAACAACTTCTTCTTCAGCATTTCTCACACCAGTCTTGATTTTGTGAAAACTGATAGTGTAATCAGGCACAACAGCAACATCATCAACCTCACCAGTTAACGGATCCATTCCAGAAGGCACATCAACACTGATTTTAACACCTTTGGATTCATTTATTACTTCAATAGCTTTTTTAACATTGGTTTGAAGGTTTCCTTTAATTCCAGTACCTAAAATACCATCAACAATTACAAATTCACTGTTTTGTGATTTTGCAACTTCACAGTTTTCAATATCTTCAAGTGTTTTTAGATTGAAAATATTTAAACGGGAAAGACGAGGTTTCATGTTTTTTAATATTTCCAAATTGGTTTTTGCCTCACTAGAGTGAATATTTTCTTTAAGCATATAAATATCCACGTCATAACCTCTGTTCAAGAGATATCTTGCAGCAACAAATCCATCTCCACCATTTCCACCAGAACCTGTAAAAATAACTACTTTAACAGGTTTTGCAAAGGTATAAACTGCAATTTTACCAACTTCTTCTGCTAAAGATTTTCCTGCTGATTCCATTAAGCATAATCTAGATAAACCTAAGTATTCACAATTATAATCAGTAACCATCATATCAATTGGATCCAAAAAAATCACCTTAATTAAAATATAACTTCTTGATATAATATATATTATCTTAATAATAAGGAAACACATCTATGAGAAAAATAACAATAAAAATTTTAACAAAATTACCGACAAGATATTTGACTACGGGAATAATTATAATTATATTATTATTAATTTACGGAGTTGTTGGTTCATATTTCATAATGGACCTAAATATTGTTGATTCTATTTATTACTCCATTACTACAATGACAACCGTAGGTTATGGGGATTATATACCATATACTCCAATTGAGAAAATTTTTTCAACATCACTATCTCTTGCTGGTGTTGCATTACTCGCTTATGTGTTTAATATATTCTTAACAAATTTCCAACAAACAATGAAGAGATATTCAAAAGAGGCTAGGAAAATGAAAAAAATTAATGATATGGACGACTACTACATCCTTTGTGGATTTGGAAGAGTTGGAAAAGTAGTATTTGAAGAATTAAAAAACAGAAAACAAAATATAATTGTATTTGAAAAGGATAGTGAAATTTACGAAAGTATTGAAGAGGACAATTCAATTGTTACTATCCACAAAGATGCAACAGAAGATGATTTAATAGCTAAATTAGCTAATGAAAAATGTAACAGTGTAATCATCAGTACTGGAAATGATGTAAGTAACCTCTTTATTGTTTTAACAATTCGTGAAACCAATCCTGATGTGTGGATTGTTACAAGAGCAAGTAAAATCAAGAATATTTCACGTCTTAGAAAAGCAGGTGCAAATAAGATTGTCTCACCTGAGATTAGTGGTGGTCAGGATATGTTCTTTGAGTCTACAAAACCACACATCTTAAGAATAACTGTTAAACACGGTTTTGACGGAATATACGATGAATTTAAAGTTATTGAAAAACATGGATGTACCTTAGAAAACATTGATTACCATCTTCCAGGAATCAATACCCCACTTACACGTGAGTTTAATGTAAGAAGACTTGCAGATGGTAAAAAATACGGACAATACTTAAAAACACATGACGACCAAAGACAGGCATTGCAAAACCTCTATAAAGTAGCTTACAACGTCCATTCACACTTTATTATTGGTCCTGATAAAAAATCTTTAGAAAATATGGTTGAAGATTTGAAAAAACTCGAAGAAGTTATTGGAATTAATTTAACAAACGAAGAAATTGCTGAAATGACAAAAAACGATATTAAATAGCAATTTTCTAATAAAAATAAATAAAAAAAGAAAAGAGAATTATTCTTAGAATAATTCTTGTAAGTTCATGATGTAAGCACCTAATTTACCGTCGAAGTTACCTGCACTAATTTCAAGTACTCCATCAACAGCACATGCAGCTTCAATACCTGCTTTCATTGCTGCTTTAACGGATTCTTCGTCTACACCATCAATAACAATTTCAAATACACCGTCAGCATCGTCTCTGATATCAGAGTCTACTTCACCTTTTAAGGTTACACACATTTTTTCGTTAGTAGATGCGTTTAAGAATTTTGCGTATTTGTTAGATCCTACTTTAGAACCGGATGCAACCATACCACCAGGGAACGGAGTGATTACTCCTTCAACTTTGGAGATAGCTTCAACAGCTGCTTGTGCTGCTTCTACACCAGTCATTTGATCTTTTGCTAAAATAAAGAAGTTTCCTCCAGCAACACCATCTTTGTATCCGAATTCAGATTCTACTAAGAAGTCTCCGGACATAATTGGGATGGAGTGGATTTTTCTTCCGTCAATTTCACATTCTTTTTCGAAACCGTCACCGAAGAATTTTAATTTGTTACCAGTTTTTAAAGTGGTTTCTGATTCAAGACAGTTAAATGCTGCTGCAGTAGGTGAAGTTAAAATACACATTCCAATTCTTTCCATTAATTCATGGTCAAGTGCTTTTTTACCACCTTGGCAAATCATAATAACATAACCAGGTCTTCCATCAGGAGTGTTTTCAGCTGGTACAAAACAGTCAATACCTGCTTCTGCAGGACATCCAATAACAGAAGTTCCGTAACCGGTTGCTTCAGTTGCTGCGATTTTTGCTAATTCTTCAGTTGCTGCAGTAACTAAGATTCTAGTTACTTTAATTCCGAAACCTTCTGCGTAAGTATCTTTAATTTCTACACCATTAATTTCCATGATTTCACCAAAATTAATATACAAAAAATAAATTTTTTGCTATAATAAAAAATATGTGAATAAATTAAAATAAAGTTTTCTATTTAATCATCACATTCATTTTCACTAGATTGTTCAATTTCATCATCTGAGGAAAGTAATGAACTATTACTAAGAATTGAAGAACCATAGTGAGGTAAAATAAGCATACCTATTATTGTAGCTAACCAGAATGAAATTAATCTTTCAATAACAGTTGCTGCTGCACTAACTGAAGCAGATATGCCTGCAACAGAATAAAATACAACCATAATTCCATCAACAGCACCAAGACCACCTGGAAGAAGTGGGACCATACCGACTAAAGAAGCAATAATGAATACTTCACCAATAATAATAGGATTGATTGTAGCACCAAATGCTAAAAATACAATATAAACTCTTAAAATTTCAAGAATCCAAATTATAAAAGATAACGGCAATGCATAATATGTAACAGTTCTACTTGAAAGAACAATTCTCATAGTTTCCTGGAAATCAGAAATCATTTTATGAACTTTATTTTCCAATTCTTC
Organism: Methanobacteriaceae archaeon; assembly: GCA_029219465.1. Taxonomy (NCBI): domain Archaea; kingdom Methanobacteriati; phylum Methanobacteriota; class Methanobacteria; order Methanobacteriales; family Methanobacteriaceae; species Methanobacteriaceae archaeon. The sequence goes on from JAQXTL010000004.1 coordinate 384,025, forward strand.
TGAGTTTTTCTTATAAAATCTTCTAAGTAATCCGATTACCCATCCATCAACGCGCTTTCCAAAATTAGGATTTATGGACATATAAATAATTATGATTAAAATAGCAACAATAGCTATTACTGCAAGAATCATTAAAATAAGCAACCAAATTGCCATTTTGAAGTATAAAGTTGAAGAAATAACTGTAAAAATCGCCAATATAATAAATGGAAAAGTGTCTAATGTTCTATCTGCTACAACAGTAGCAAACGCATCTTGCATAGGATATTTTCCTTCCCTGGATAAAATATATGCTCTAACAGGTTCTCCCCCACCACGTCCTGAAGGAGTAATATTATTTACAGCAAGACCTACTAAAGTCATTGGAAGTAATTTTTTAAAACTCATGTCAATATCAGCCAAACTATTGAGAATTTGCCAACGTAGAGTGTATAAAACAAAAACAACTACTTGCACTCCAACAGCCAATAATAATAATCCAGCATTAGCCATTTTTAATGCAGCAATAACTTCATTTATTCCAACTAACCCTAACATCACAGCTAGTATAAGAATACTTATCCCAAGAAAAAATATTGATTTTTTATCCATAGTATCTATATTATCCTTTTCAATACTTATAAATATATATAGAAATATGTTCAATAAATAGAATAGTATGAGATATATAACTAAAACAGATTTGTTGATTATAGGAATGAATTCCGGATATTTGATGATTGGAGTTGGATTAATGTGTTTAGTCCCAATTATTTTTGATTTAGTATATTTTGAATTCAATATAGCTTGTTTTGCAATACCTGCAGCAATATCAATCTGTTTTGGACTATTTTTAAGAAGATATCTCAATGAATATTCTACAAGAAATGTACGTCTTAAGCATGGAATGATTATTTCTGCACTAGGATGGTTATGGGCAGCAATTATTGGTGGAATAGTAATTATGCTTGCAACACATACTCCAATAATAGATTCTGTTTTTGAAAGTATGTCTGCATTAACCGGAACTGGTATTACCATGTTCAGTGATGTGGAATCATTACCCCAAAGCATATTGTTTTTTAGAGCATTTGAACAATGGATTGGAGGTTTAGGAGTTGTAGTTATGGTAATTAGTATCTTAACAAAACCTGGAACTGCAACATCTACATTATACCATGCAGAAGCTCATGAAGACCGTATTAAACCAAGTACCAAAGCTACTCTTGAACAGACCATCAAAATATATGGAATTTATACTGTTGCAGGAGTTATATTATATATTATTGCAGGAATGCCTGTTTTTGATTCCATTTGTAATACATTCACTATAATCTCAACTGGAGGTATGAATGTTAAAAATGCAAATATGGGATTTTATCAAAGTGATTTAATTTATTTTATAACAATTGTCTTAATGATCATCGGTGCAACAAGCTTTTTAGTACACTATAAAGTTATAAAAAGCAGAGGAAGATCATTAATTGAAGATTTACAGTTTAAAGTAATTATATGCGTTATAGCAGTTGTATCATTACTAATTTATTTTGTATCAAATATTGTACCAATCGAACTTGTATTTACCATTGTATCTGCCCTTACAACAACAGGAGCAAATGTAGCACCATCAACAGTTATGGCAACATGGCCAGCATTTGTAATCATTTGTATAATCTTTTTAATGTTAACTGGAGGATCAAATGGTTCTACAGTAGGTGCTATTAAACTTGTACGTATTTTAACATTTTTTAAAGGAGTTTATAAGCACATTCGTGAAATTATGTCTCCAAAAGGTAGAGTTGTTCCTGTAAAAATACATGACAGAGTAATTCCGGACAAAGCAGTTGCAGAATCTGGAAATTTCATTACATTATATTTATTATTCATCATGATTACATGGACATTATTCTGTTTATTAGGATATGACCCATTTAAAAGCTTATTTTCAGTAGTATCCATCCAAGGAAACAATGGACTTGATTTAGGCATATTAAATAATGAATTAAATCCAATTTTAAAAATAATAAGCATGTTTAATATGTGGATTGGAAGGTTGGAAATTTATCCGGTTTTAATTACATTAAGAACTGCATTTGAAATATTTAAAAGATAAGTTTATAATCTTTAAAAATAAATATTGATTATTGTTTGTTAAAGGTGATTAAATGGATTATGTAGTAATTATGGGAGGAGGTCGTGTAGGACTTGCTCTTGCGAATTTATTAATTGATGAAGGATATGACATTACTTTAATTGAAAATGACAATAAGCTCTGCGCAGAAGTTGCATCTGAGCTTGATGCATTGGTTGTTTGTGGAAACGGTACAAATTCAAAAATCCTTGAAGAAGTAAACATTGAAGATGCAAAATACTTTATTGCAACTACCGGAAACGACGAAGCAAACTTACTTTCATGCATCCTCGTTAGAAAATATAAAGTTAAACATATCATTGCTCGTGTAAGTAATCCAGATCACGAAGAAGCATTTAAAGAAGTTGGAATTGAACAGGTAATCAGTCCAGAAAGAGCAGCTGCATCATACTTGCAAAAAATTGTTACAAGACCAAATGCTGCAGAATTAATGACCCTTGGACAAGGGGACGGAGAAATTTTAGATATGACCATAACCAACGACAAAATTGTTGGAAAAAAATATAGAGATATTTCCCCTTCAAAAGATTTCATTATTATTGCAACTTATCAAAATGGAAATTTAATTATCCCACAACCAGATAATGTAATTAGTCGTGGGGAAAAAGTTTCAGTCCTTGTAAAAAGAGGAAAATTCAATAAAGTAGCTAAAAAATTAGGAAAAAGTTCATAAATATAAATAAGACATTTTAATATGATCTTTTCCATTATTTTCCACAACAGGCCCATGACCTGGGAAAATACCTTTAACATCTAATTTCATTAATTTTTCAACACTTTTTTTCATATCATCATAATTTCCACCAAGATCCATTCTGCCAACACCACCGCCAGCAAAAATAGTATCACCGGAAATTAAGTTTTCACCATCCCAAAGACAAATTCCACCAGAAGTATGTCCAGGAGTGTGAATTACTTCAAAATCAGCTATTTTATCTCCCTCTTCAAGTTCCATATCTACACGAGTGTTGTTTATTTTATCAAAACCAAATGCAGAACCTGAAGTTCCTAAAGTATCTTCATTTTTAATAGGAATAGCATCTAATTTATGAACAGCAATCTTTGCATTTTCAAAAAAGTGATTTCCACCAATATGGTCAAAATGACAGTGAGTATTGACAACTAATTCAATATCTTCTGGTTCAACACCATTTTCACGTAATTTAGCAAATAAGTAATCCTTGTTTTCACCAGCACCAGTGTCAACTAAAATTTTATTATCAATCAAATAGCAATTTGAATCGTAATTATATCCTAAAATTAAAACAATTTCTGACATGAAAAATAATATTTAAAACTAAGTAATTAAAATTTTTGAAAAAAAGTTTTGTATAAAAATGGGGTCACAGGGATTTGAACCCCGATCCTGGGATTTCTCTTGCCTCAGTACTCCAATTGTTCATCACAACAAGTACTGTTCAGTTACGCGTATATTTCTTCAAAGACAACTGGAGTCCCAGATGATGCCAGGTTACACCATAACCCCACACATAACATACAATAATACATTTATTTTAATAATATATAAAGATTACCATTTAATCGAACTTCATTTGCTTATCAATACCAGCAATTTCATCGATTTCAAGGCCTTTTTCAAGAGTATAATCCTTTTCAACACGATAATTTCCTTTTTTAGTACGAGGAGTATTTTTAGGTTCTAAAAAGAGCCATTTAGTGTATTTAAACCTAACACCAATATATGGCTTAGCACCAAATATTTGAGAAAATTCACATAACTCATCAATTTGAACAGAATCAATGTATATTTTATCCTTTGTTGTTGTTTTAACTTCAATAGCTAAGTATATTTTACCATTTCCAGCAACAACATCAGGTAATGATTTTTTGGTTGCTCCACCAGAAGCAGGAGCTCTCATAGCAGCAAACCCCCTGTCCCAAAGTTTGTGAACCAATTCTCTTTCTTCAGCAGACCCTTTTTTAGCCATAATAACACTCAATAATAAAAAATTTAATTAAATAATACTCTGTTTTGATAAGTATATAAAAAAAATCCGAGAGCATTTGAAAAGTAATCATAAAAAAAATATTTTGGAATGCTCCGGCCGGGATTCGAACCCGAGTCTTCGGCTCGAAAGGCCGAAATGATTGGCCGGACTACACCACCGGAGCAAATACATATGACATGCTAAACGCACCACTAATTAAAAATAGATTTATAAATGGGGCCGGAGCCGAGATTCGAACCCGAGTCCCGGGATCCACAGTCCCGGAGGATGACCACCTACCCTACCCCGGCAAATGAAAATATCTATAAAAAATTGTAAGAATGCGGGAGCAGGGATTCGAACCCTGGTAGACCTGCGTCAACAGGTCCTAAGCCTGTCCCCTTTGGCCTCTCGGGCACCCCCGCTTATATAAAACAAAGATACGTAGAAACCAAAAAAATCTTAACAAGTTTTTTAAAATGCTCCGGCCGGGATTCGAACCCGAGTCTTCGGCTCGAAAGGCCGAAATGATTGGCCGGACTACACCACCGGAGCAAACAAATACAAACTGTTTTAGTCAACATGGGCCCAATGGGGTTCGAACCCATGGCCTTCCGGTTATGAGCCGGACGCTCTACCTGGCTAAGCTATGGGCCCAAAAGCGCCATCGACAGGGCTCGAACCTGTGACCAATCGGTTAACAGCCGAACGCTCTACCTACTGAGCTACGATGGCATATGACACCCATCTCACTTAACCAAATACAACCCATGTTTAAAAATCATAAGACTTTAAACAGTAATAATTAGTTTGTATGATATACTATATAAACCTTTTGGTTTTCATTACCTTCAAACTAATAAAATCAGTTCTAATACTAAATTAGACTAACTAATATATAAAGTTTAACATTCTAAATAAATACATGGATGCTAACATATTCGACTTAATAAAAAAAGCTAATGAAACTACATTAAATAAACACGGCGATTTAATTACATTAGAGCGAGCAGTATTTCTCTCATGGTGGTGTGACAAAGGAGACTGTGCATTTTGTTATATGTCCACCCAAAAAGAAAAAATCAAAGATCCCTCAAAAGCTAGGCGTAACGTAAGTAACATTTATGCTGAAGCTGAGATGTGTAAACGTCTTGACTGGAATATTGAATTTTTATCTGGTGGATATGAATCATTTACAACACAGGAAATTAAACAGATTGCTACTAACATCAAAGACATAACTGGAGATGGTGTCTGGTTAAATACTGGAATTACCGATGAATTGGAAGAGTATGGCTCTGAGATTAAAGGAATTACCGGTGCAGTTGAAGTAGCAAATCCAAAAATCCATAAACAAGTCTGTCCTTCAAAGAAATTAGAAGATATAAGTAATATGTTAGATGTTGCAAACGATTTAGGATTTAAAAAAGCAATTACAATAATCTTAGGTCTTGGAGAAACATTGGAAGATGTTGATTATATAATAGATTATATTAGAGATCACAAAATTGACCGTGTAATATTTTATTCACTAAATCCCCACAAAGAAACATTATATGCGGACTCATCACAGCCAGCATCCCTTTACTATGCTCAGGTAGTAGCTAAAGTGAGATTAGCATTCCCAGATATTGAAATAATATGTGGAACATGGATTGATAATCTTGCAAATATTGGAATATTAATATTAAGTGGAGCAAATGGAATTACAAAATTCCCATTGTTTAAAATGTTTGGAACAAAATACGGAAAAAGAGTTGAAGAAGAAGTCAAATGGAGTGGCAGAAGACTTAAAGGAACATTTACCGACAAAACTCAGTTAGGTCCTAAACAAAGTGAAGTTTCACCAGAACTTGACAAATTTATTAAAAGATACATCAACGAATCTTTAAAAAATAAATACTAAACAATAAAAAATCCATCACCAACTAAAATCCTCACTAAAAAACCCTATTTTTAATAACCTTTATAAATCTAATGTGCTAAATATAATTATAATATAAATTATTAGTGGAGGAATTATTATTAGCGATGATGTCGATATGATGTGTGGGCTTGAAATCCACGTACAATTAGAAACTGAATCAAAATTATTCTGTGATTGTCCTACAAATTATCAGGATGCTCCGGCAAATACAAATATCTGCCCTATTTGTCTTAACCAACCAGGAGCAAAACCTCACCCAACCAATGAAAAAGCATTAGAAAATGCTTTAATGATTGCTTTAATGCTTAACTGTGAAATTGATCAAGACGTAATTTACTTTATGAGAAAACACTATGATTACCCTGACTTATCTTCAGGTTATCAAAGAACTTCTGTTCCTATTGGAATTAACGGTGAATTAAACGGAATTAGAATCAGAGAAATTCACGCAGAAGAAGACCCAGGTCAATTCAAACCTGACAGAGGTATTGTAAACTTCAACCGTTCAGGAATTCCTTTAGTTGAAATTGTTACTGAACCAGATATAAAATCTCCTGAAGAAGCAAGAAACTTCTTAAAAGAGTTAATCCGTGTTTTACAATACAGTGGAGGAGCTCGTGGTGAAGGAACTATGAGAGCAGACGTAAACATTTCAATTAATGGTGGAAACAGAGTTGAAATGAAAAACGTAAACTCCATTAAAGGTGCATACAAAGCATTAAAATTCGAACTTGTAAGACAAAAAAACCTCATGAAAAGAGGTGTTGAAGTTAAACAAGAAACTCGTGCTTACTTAGAATCACAAATGATTACCGTAGGAATGAGGATGAAAGAAGATGCAGATGACTACAGATTCATTACTGATCCTGATTTGCCACCAATGCAAATTTCAGACGAAACAATTCAAAGAATCTTAGACACTATGCCTGAAGCACCACACAACAAGGTGAAAAGGTTTGTTGAAGATTATGACATTGACCAAGAATCTGCAAAAGTTTTAACCTCTGAACTTGATTTAGCAATTGCATATGAAGAAGTTGTAAAGAAAATCGAACCTAAATTTGCTGCTAAATGGATGAGAGATGAACTTAAAAGAGTTTTATCCTACAACAAATTAGACTTCGCAGACAGTGAAATTACTGTTGATGATTTAATTGAATTCTTAAGCATGATTGAATCAAAAGAAGTAACTGCAAAAGCGGCTAAAAAAATCATTGAACAAATGCCAAACAACGAAAAATCCCCTAAAACTATTGCTGAAGAAATGGGATTACTTGGTGTTGTAAACGATGACGAAATTCTTGCTGCTGTAAAACAAGCTATTGAAGAAAATCCAAAAGCTGTTGAAGATTACTTAGCAGGACAAAAAGCTTCAATTAACTTCTTGATGGGTCAAGTTATGAAATTAACACGTGGAAAAGCAGACCCTGGTGAAACTGTAAAATTATTAAAAGAAAATATTGAATGAGGGAATATCATGGTGGAAAAGAAATCATTTGTTAAAGATTACATGACAAAGAATGTTATTTGTGTTTCCCCAGATACCCCTACCGCAGATATTATAGACTTAATGAGAACAAGTCGGCACAATAGTTATCCTGTTGTTGAAAATGACAAATTAGTAGGTATGGTAACTGCATTCGATGTTGTATCCAAAGAATGGGCAGACACAGTTGAAGGATTAATGAGTACCAAATTAGTTGTTGCTAATCCAGAATTATCTATTAATGATGCATCAAGAGTCATGTTTAGAAGAGGAATTTCTAGGATGCCTGTTGTTGATGAAGATAGGAGGATTGTTGGTATTATAACTAATACTGATATGGTGAGATCACACATTGAAAGATCAACACCAAATAAAGTAGAGTACTTTAAAAATACTTTGGAGCAACTATATGACATTAAAGCTAATATAAAGCTCATGTCAGTAGATACTCATAAATTACGTCCAACACAAGACAGAGTTTATGCAGATGAACTTGAAGGCAGAGCTTACGAATTAAAAAGAGGATTAGCAGAACCTGCAATTGTTGTAAAAACAGGAGAAAGATGGATTTTAGTTGATGGTCACCACAGAGCAGTGGCATCATTACAACAAGGATATGAAACTGTAGATTCATATGTCATTGATTTAGGCCAAGATATTAAATTAGGAATGGAAAAAACAGCTAACAAAGCAGGAATCTATTCCTTTAATGACATTGAAATCATTGATGATGATAAACATCCACTTATTGCGCTTACAGAAAGTATTCAAGAACAAGAAAGTAAAAGTGATGATTAGATGAGTGATAAAATCATAAGAGAAGTGTATGAAGTATTAGAATCACGTCGTGACAATCCTATTGATTCATACACATCTAAAATCATGCAAGACAGCGATAAAAAAGCAGAGGACAAAATACTTGAAAAAATAGCTGAAGAAGCAGGAGAAGTATTAATCGCATCTAAAAATGATGAAAATTTAGTTTATGAATCAGTAGATTTAATTTTCCACACATTATTGCTTCTTGCATATAAGGGCATTGAAATTGACGAAGTATTTGAGGAATTTAAAAGTAGAAGAAAATAATCCTCACAAAACCAGGTTCAAATATGTTTGATACAACTGCAGAAAAGAAGTTTTTACTAAAAGAATTAGTTAAAAAAGATTTAACTTCAAAGTATAAAGATTCTGTTTTAGGAATCCTTTGGAGTTTTTTAAATCCTCTTTTAATTATGTTAGTATTTACAGCTATCTTTTCAATGTTATTTGGTCGTGCAATTGAAAATTATCCAGTTTATTTCTTAACTGGTAGAATTATATACGATTTCTTTAATACAAGTACCAAAGGTGCTATGCGTTCAATGAAGAGAAATGCAAATCTCTTAAAAAAGATTTATGTTCCAAAATACATGTTTGCAGTTAGTACAATCTGTTATGAAACAATTAATTTTATAATATCATTTATAATTTTATTCTTAGTGATGTTACTTACAAATGCTACATTCCACTGGACACTAATATTCACAATTGTCCCGATAGCATTACTAATTTGCTTAATATACGGAGTTGGACTAATATTAGCTGTTTGCAATACATATTTCTCAGATGTAGAGCATTTATATGGCGTATTTACACTTATCTTAATGTATGCATCAGCATTGTTTTACCCAATGGATATTGTTCCACCTCTTGTTCAAAGAATATTTACATTAAATCCAGTTTATTCAGCAATATCCTGTTTTAGAGAGTGCTGTTATGGAGTTTTACCTAATACTGGAACATTATTATATTTAGCAGCATTTTCATTTACAACACTTGGAATTGGAATAATTTTATTTAAGATATACGAAAAGAAATTAGTACTCGAATTATAAGGTTTTAATATGCAGTTTATTGATAAAATAAAAAATTGGAATAAAGATACCTCATCACAGGAAAACACAACTCAAGAAATTGATGAGAAATTCCAACATAACAGATTTAAAAACATTAGGGTGTTTGCTCCAGATTGTGAAATGGAATTTAATGACGGAACTTCATTTACTGCACAAATTCTAGATGGACAAAACAATCCTATTGTTAATCAGGAAGCTGTTATTCAAGTTATTCATAAAAAATACAAAAGAATAAGTGATGAAGAAGGTTATATCAGGTTACCTATTGGTCTTCAGCCTAATGAATACACTTTTAAAGTATTTTACCCTGTAGACGAAGAATATGTTCCAAAAGCATTACCTAAATTAACTATTTATAAAGAAGGGGAAAAACCTCAGGATACTGGTGAAATAACTACTAAATTATATGCACCAGACATGCTTATTTACTCTAAAGACGAACCGGATTATTTAGTCAGATTATACGATAGTGAGGATAATCCAATTTCTGGTGAAAAAATTAAAATCGAAGTTGAAAATCAGGTTTATGAGAAAATAACTGATGAAAAAGGATTTGCAAGTTTAGATTTGGAACTTGAACAAGGAATATATACTGTAAAAACTACCTATGATGGATCTGAAAAGTATTGCGGGGTTTCTAAAGAATCTCAACTTGAAGTTAAAACAAGAGATATCGACAAAGAAGTAATGATTGAACTTGAACATGTTGCAATGGAGTTTAAAACCTCAAATGATAAAATTGACACATTAAAAGAGTACATCATCAGAACCATTAAAAGAAACAAAACCGAAAGTAAAAAAATCAGAATTTTAGATGACGTTTCATTTAAAATATATAAAGGTGAAAGGGTAGGAATTTTAGGATTCAACGGTGCTGGAAAAAGTACATTACTTAGAATAATTGCAGGAATTTATGAACCTAGTGAGGGTAATATTAACATTAACGGTAAAATTGCTCCATTACTCGAATTAAGTGCAGGTTTTGATAAAAATTACAGTGGTAAAAACAATATCTTCTTAAATGGAGCATTATTAAGTATTGATGAAAACTTCCTTAAAGAAAAATACGATGAAATCGTTGAATTCTCAGAACTTGGAGAACACATCAATTACCCTATTAAAAACTACTCCAGTGGTATGGGAGCTAAATTAGGTTTTTCAATAGCTACATTAATTAACCCTGAAATTTTAATTATCGACGAGATTTTATCTGTAGGAGATATTAAATTCAGACAAAAAAGTTATGAAAAGATTAAATCCCTTATGCAAGAGGGAGTTACTGTACTTCTTGTTTCACACTCAATCAGTCAGATAAGAAACATTTGTGATAAATGTATCTGGATTGAAAACGGTCGTGTTTACATGGAAGGTGACTGTGAAGACGTTTGTGAAGCATATATCAAACGAGCAAAAAAATAAGGTTGATTAAATGGATAAAAGATGGTTATCAATAATAATAATTTTAATCGTAGGAGTTACCTGCATGTATGTTATTGCAGAATCTTCAGATAGTGTTGGAAGTGCAATAACAATCGTAAACAAAACAGTAGTTACTCTTCCAGACGGTTTTACAATTGGTGCTGACGGATCAAATAGTACTAAATTAATCCAAAAAAATGGTGATAAAAGCATATTCATAAAAGACATGGGTAAAAAGAACAAAGCTGAAAAATACTATAAAGAAAGTTTAAAGCAACTAAAAAGTTCTGATTACATTATCATCCTTTCAAATTCAACAACAAAGATTAACAATAATCCAATTTATAAAATAGATACAGTAGATGTAGCAAAAGGACATAATATTACTGTAATCTTTGCATATGCTGCAAAACATACATTCACTATTAAAATGGAATGTTATGACAATCCTCAACAATTAGATGATGATTTAAGTTATTTAATTAATACCATGAAATCAGATTATAAACAAATTGATTAGTTAAGTGATAATATGGATAATTTTGAGTTTTCAATCATAATCCCAACTCATAATTCTGAATTGGGAATAAATAAATCCATAGAATCAATAATTAATCAAACCCTTGACTTTGAAAGAAATACTGAAATTATTATTATAGATAACAACAGTGAGGATGACACTAAAAAGATAACTGAAAAATACATCTCCAAATATCCTGAAAACATTAAATATTTCCAGTTAGGTGAAATAGCTATTTTTGATGCAAAAAACAATGTAGTTAAAAACGCACGTGGGAAATTTATCGGATTTTTAGAACCTCACGACACACTATCAAGTGAGTCATTATCAAAATTTTTAGAGTTTTCTAATGCAAATAATAATTTAGATGTTATTTTACTTCCCATTTTATATAAAAAACATTACTTAATTCCTAAAGATAATTTAAACGTTGATTTAGTTAAAAATCCACATTACTGCCAATATTTAGGATTATCCACATTTTTTAAAAAGACATCTGCAAATGAGATTTCATTTTTAGATGTCTCTAATGAAAACATTAGCTTTTTTAGTGAAATATTGATTAATAATCCTTATTTAGGAATTTGCAGTGATGCACAATACTTTGCACAAAATATTGATGAAAAAATTTATCCTGCAAACAACAATCCATACTACTTAAAAGAGTATGAAAAATTCATTAAATACAATTTTATTAATTTAAAAGAAAAATGTCTTGATCAATTTGGAGAAATTCCAAAATTCATTCAATTTAGTTTTATAAATCATTTAAGATGGATTTTATCTGTTAAAAAAACCAAGGAAGATATCCCCTTAGTTGAATTAAAAGAAATTATCAGATGCATTGATGATGAGACTCTCCTTAATAGCTCATTACTTAGCGATGAACTTAAAACAGCATCATTCTTATTAAAATATGATAGCTTGGATAACGACTTAATGGAAAAATTAAACCTTAATACTGTTTTTATTGACATTTACGATATTATTGACAATAAACTCCATATTTTAGCCAATATGAAAAATATCAAAAAAGATGTTGATGTTTTAGTAAATGGAAAAGCAATTAAAACAAAAAAGTTTAGCTTTGATAATAAATACGACCATATTCTTGGTCATAACATTATAAAAGACTGTTCATTTGAGTGTGAAATTCCAATTAACACTAAAGAGAAGTTTAAACTTGAATTTAAACAATCAGATAAAAACTTACATATTGATTTTTCAAGACCATGTAACTTCTCCAAAAAAATTGGTTATGCTAAAACCAAACAGTATCTAAGTATTCTAAAAGAAGATTACATTTCAATTAAAAGTAAGACTTCACTTAAATGGATTAAAGAGGAAATAAAAAGCTCACTAAACTTAATTAAATCTCATGATTTTGAATTTATCAAAGCTTTTCCATTTAGAGTTGCATATATGCTTAGCTATCCTTTCTTAAAAAATAAGAAAATATGGTTTTTTATGGATCGCCCTGACGAAGCAGATGATAACGGTTTAGCACTTTTTAAATATGCTGTTAAACAGGATGATGATATATCCAAATATTTCATTATAAGTTCAAAAAGCAAGGATTATAATGAAATTAAAAAGATTGGTAATGTTATTTCCCATAAATCTCTAAAACATCGTTTTTTAGGCATGTTTGTTACAAATATCATAACTTCACATCCGGATAATGGAATTATCTATCCTTTCTGGGGAGGTTATCCGTATTTTGCAGGATTATTAAAATCAAACACCATGTTTTTACAGCATGGTATCACAAAGGATGATGTTTCAGGTTGGTTAAATAAAGCAGACATGAATTTATCTTTGTTTGTTACTTCAGCCAATCAAGAATATGAATCAATCTTTAAATATTCTTACAACTATGATGAAAATACAGTTCAATTACTTGGTTTTCCTAGATATGACTATCTAAAAAGTAAGAAAAATGCAAAACAAATAGTTATAATGCCATCATGGAGAAAAGATTTAAATCAAAAATCCAAAGAATACATTAAAGAAAGTGAATTTTTCAAAACATTTAACTCATTAATCAATAATGAAAAATTAATTAAAATTGCATCCCAAAAAGGATATGAAATAATATTTAAGCCACATCCTAACGTTTACAGGTTTATTGATTTATTTGATAAAAATGAGTATGTCAAAATAGATTATGAAAAAGAAAGATACCAGAAATTCTTTAATAACGGATCTTTAATGATTACTGATTATTCTTCAGTAGCTTTTGATTTTGCATATCTCCACAAACCAATATTATATTATCACTACAGCAAAGATTATCATTTTGATTTAGAAAATAGCTATTTTGATTATGAAACTATGGGATTTGGAGAAGTTGTGGATTGTGAAGAAAAATTAGTAGATTTAATAATCGAATATATGGAAAACAACTGCAAAATTAAAGAAGAATATGATAGAAGAATAAATGAATTTTTCCATTTCAATGATAAAAACAACTCCAAAAGAGTGTATGATAAAATAAAAGAAATTAAATTAAAGGATTAATTCCATATTTTGCATTCCTCTTTCAAAACTTCCAATTTTAACTCTTTTTTTATTGAAAATTTTAAATCCAATTTTTTCATAAAGCTTTTTAGCACCAGTGTTTCTAAAATCAGCATCCAATGTAACACGGTTTAGGTTTTTTGCTTTAGCATAGTCAATAACATCACTTAAGACTTTTCTGCCTAAGCCCTGACCTCTCATGGAGTCATCTATTGCAATTTCTGCAACATACAAATCTCCTTTTTTAACATCACATAAAACAAAATAGTCAAGAATATCTACAATAATTAATTTCAATGGTTTTAATCTGAATTCAATAATAGACATTTTAGATATGTATGCCATTAACATACCGATAAGCTCATCATCATCATTAAGAATTACTTTGAAATTACTTTCAGGTTTATGCTTTTTTAAATCCTTTTCAATGGTTAAAATAGCCTGCTTTTCATCTTTAAACAACATATCAAAAGTTCTAAAATCAACATCATAAACATATTTGGCAACTTTATAAGTATCATGGAGTTTAGGATCAAAATTTACATATTTCAAATTAATCACCGTTAACGATAGTAAGTGCAAATACGCCTGCTCCAAAACCATTGTCAATATTTACAACAGCAATTCCTGGAGCACATGACTGAAGCATTGCATCAAGAGCAACTCTTCCTCCTTCGCCAACACCATAACCTACAGAAGTTGGAACACCAATAACAGGAACATCTACAAGTCCTGCAACAACAGAAGGCAATGCCCCTTCCATTCCAGCACAAACAATGATTGCACGAACATCCTCTTCAATCATAGCTGCAATTTGTGGAAACAATCTATGGATTCCTGCAACACCAATATCATATGATGTAATAGCTTCACATCCACCTTCCTCTACAATTACACGTGCTTCTTCTGCAACATTAATATCAGAGGTTCCCGCAGTCATAATTCCTATTTTTGCGCGAGGCTGTCTTTTTATGACTTCTTTTCTTATAATAAGGATTTGAGCCTTTTTGTTATATTCATAAATAAAAGTGTCTTCACCTAAATCTTTTAAGATATTCTCATATCTCTCATTTGATAATCTTGTAATTATTAAATTATCATTATCAGAATTCATATATTCTCTTATAATTAAAAGTAAATCATCATAATCTTTACTTTGGGCAAAAACTGCTTCAGGAAAACCAGTTCTGTTTTTTCTTTTAACATCAAACTTGGCAACTTCATCAAATTCCAAAATATGATTTGCATTGATTAATTTTTCTGCCTCATCTATACTGACTTTCCCTTCAACTAATCTCTCAAGAATATCTTTCATAATATAATATTTAAGATAAAATTATATAAAATTTAACTTACAATATTATAATTTAATGAAAGCATTGAAGATTTTAACACAGGGAATTGTACAAGGTGTAGGATTTAGACCATATGTTTATAGATTGGCAAGTGAATTAGATCTTAAAGGTTATGTCAGAAACCTTGGAAATGTTGTTGAAATCGTTATTGAAGGTGAAAACAGCAATTTATTTGTTGAAAGACTTCCAAAAGAATTACCTCCAATTGCAAGAATTGATACTATGGATGTAGAATCAATCAAAAACAATGCTTACTCTGATTTTGAAATTATTGAAAGTGAAGATTCCTATTCTGGAATTAGTATTATCCCACCTGATGTTGCTATTTGTGATAAATGTCTTGAAGAAATACGCAATCCAACTGACAGACGTTATAAATATGCTTTTAATGCATGTACTGACTGCGGACCTAGATTTACAGTAATTGACAATGTTCCATATGACAGAATAAGAACATCTATGGATGAATTTCCATTATGTGATGAGTGTTTAGAAGAGTACACAAAACCTCTAAACAGACGTTACCACGGAGAAGCAATATGCTGCAGTGATTGTGGACCAAAAATGGAAATCTATGAAGGACAAACAAAAATTGAGACAGAAAACCCAATTAAACTAGGTGCAGATAAATTAAAAGAAGGTAAAATCTTAGCTATTAAAGGAATTGGTGGAACACACCTTGCAGTTGATGCTTATAATGATGAAGCAATAAAAGAGCTTAGAAAACGTCTAAACCGTCCAAATCAGGCTTTTGCAGTAATGTGTAAAGATTTAAAAACTGCTCAAAGTTATGCTCAATTAACAAAAAAAGAAATTGAAACAATTACTTCAAATAAAAGACCTATTGTGATTTTAAAGAAAAATGATGGATATAAATTCCCTAAAAGTTTATCTCCAGGACTTCACAATATTGGTGTGATGCTTCCATACTCCCCAATGCATTATTTGCTTTTTGATGAAGGAGATATTGATACTTACGTTATGACTTCAGCAAATATTCCTGGAGAACCGATGATGATTAAAAATAAAGATATCATCAACGGAGTTAATGATTATTCACTTGTACATAACCGTAAAATCCTAAACAGATGTGATGATTCAGTTATTAGATTTAGAAACAATGAAATGTCATTTATCAGAAGATCACGTGGATATACACCTGAGCACTATAAAATAAATTATGAAGTAAATGAAGCTAATGTACTTGCATTAGGTCCTGAACTTGATGTTACATTTGCAATTGCAAAAGGTGATACAGTATATCCTTCACAGCATATTGGAAACACAAATAAACCAAAAACATTGGAATTCCTTAAACAGGCTATTGAACATATGGAAAAAATCACAAAAATCAATGAATTTGACATAATCGCATGTGATATGCATCCTCATTTTTTCACAACAAGACTTGCTTACGAATTAGCTGAAAAATACGGCGCTGAAGTATTACCAGTTCAACATCACCACGCACATTCCACCGCTCTAGCTAATGACAATGAAATTGATGAAATGATTGTAATAACTGCAGACGGAGTAGGTTATGGAAGTGATGCAACAAGCTGGGGTGGAGAAATCCTATATACTGATATTAAAAGCTTTGAGAGAATGGGACACTTACAACCTCAATTAATGCCTGGAGGAGATGTTGCTACAAAATATCCTGCTAGAATGCTTGCAAGTATATTAAATGATGAAGAGTTAATTAAAAATTACTCTGATTATTTCAAATATGGTGAAATTGAAATAAAAAATATATTCAAGCAAATAAATGCTGGAATTAATGTTGGTAAAACAACAAGTACAGGTAGAATTCTTGATTCCATGGCTGTTGCTCTTGAAATATGTAATGAACGTACATACGAAGGAGAATGTTCAATGAAACTTGAATCCGCAGCATATTACTCCACAAAAGATATAGAAATCCCAATTATTATTGAAGATAATGTCTTAAACACAACTGAGATATTAAAAGAAGTTGTTAGATTATATCAAAATGGAGAAAAAAAGGCAGATGTTGCTGCTGCTGGACAAAATGCTGTTGCACGTGGATTATGTGAACTTGCAATTACTGCTGCTAATAAAAAGAACATTAATGAAATTGGAGCAACCGGTGGAGTATTTTATAATGAAGCTATTACAGATACTGTTAAAAATTATTTGGAAAATAGTGGATTTAGATTCATCCAGCATAAAAATACCTGTGCAGGAGACGGTTCTGTATCTCTTGGTCAGGCAATAATTGCAAAAAAAGTATAAGAAATGGTTAAAAACCATTAAAATTATCTATTTTTTAAGGTTCTCTCAAGAATATACTCAGCCCTTTCCTTAAGATTACCATACAATCTTATTTGATTTTTCAACTCTTCAATTGCTTCAAGTTGTCCATCATCGATTCTTTTTTCAATGTCTAATAATTTAGACCATTCATCTCCTGATGGAAGCTGTAAGGTATTAAGCATATCTTCAGACAAGTTAACATCAAAAGTATTTCTATTAATAGTAATATGAATATTAACTTCGTTTTGTAAATCATAGTATTTACGTGGACGACCTCTTAAAATCTTCTTATATGAAGAATTTAAAATTCCTATGTCTTCCATAGCACGTAAATGAGCTATAATTGCCTTTTGACCAATGTCCAATTCATTTGAGATTTCACTAACAAACATAGGTTCTTCTCTTAAAAGATTTATAATATCTCTTCTAGTCTTACAACCCATTACATCAAGGATGTCTTCTTTGTCAATCCCTCCCAATTGGTCATTATAGTTTCCGTTAATTTCTATTCGGCCATTAGAAGAATTGACATTTTTACTATTTTTTTTAATGTCATCATTTCTAACCATGATTATACATTATATCGAAACCTTTATATAACTTTTTGTTACTATAATAATGTAAGAGAAAGATAACTTTTGGTTACTTTAATATTTTGGTTATGAAAAACTCAATGTAATAACTTTGAATAAATGAACCATTTTCCCATATGTCCATAAATTCCCAAAAACCAATATTAAAGCCCAAGAAGTTTGAGTTCTCGTAGTAAAAGTTATTACAAAGTTTTTCAAACAACCTCAAAAGGTGCAAATATGACTGACGAAAAAAAAGACGAACCTGAAGTTGAGAGCGAAGTTGAATCTCAAGATATTCAAGAAAAATATGAAGAACTTCTTGAAGAATTAGAACTTAAAGAAAAAGAATTGCAAGAAGTTAAACAAGCTCTTGAAAAACAAGAAGAAGAAACCAAAGAATACATTTCACTTTCACAAAGACTTCAAGCAGATTTCGAAAATTTCAAAAAGATTACTGATAAAAGAAATAAAGATCTTATCAAATTCGCAAACGAAGATATAATAAAAGATTTTCTTGACTGTTACGAAGATTTCGGTAGAGCTTTAGAAATCGAAAATGATGATGACTTAAAAGAAGGTGTAGAACTCATCTATAATAAATTCAAAGACATCTTAACAAAAGAAGGAATTGAAGAAATTCCAACAAAAGGAGAAAAATTTGATTTGAACAAACATGAAGCAATGATTGTTCAAAAATCCGATGATGTTGAAAATGATTATATTATAGAAGAATTAATGAAAGGATACATGTACAAAGATAAAGTCCTTAAATACTCAAAAGTTATTGTTTGTAAAAAATAATGTTTATTGATTTATTATAAAAAATTAGGTGATAATTATGTCTGATACTAAAAAAGAAAAAATTATTGGAATTGATTTAGGAACAAGTAACTCTGCAGCATCTGTACTTGTAGGAGGTAAACCAACTGCAATCCCTTCAGCAGAAGGAGCAAGCCAATACGGTAAATCTTTCCCAAGTTACGTTGCATTTACTGAAGATGGTCAAATGTTAGTAGGAGAACCAGCAAGAAGACAAGCTGTAACCAACCCAGAAAACACAATCAGCGCAATTAAAAGAAGTATGGGTACTGACCACAAAGTAACCGTAAACGGAAAAGAATACTCCCCACAAGAAATTTCCGCATTTATCTTACAAAAAATTAAAAAAGATGCAGAAACATTCTTAGGAGAACCTGTAGAAAAAGCTGTAATTACTGTACCTGCTTACTTTGACGACAACCAAAGGACTGCAACCAAAGATGCAGGAACTATTGCTGGACTTGACGTTGTAAGACTCGTAAACGAACCAACCGCAGCAAGCCTTGCATACGGTCTTGATAAATCTGACGATGATGAAGATATGAACATTATGGTTTACGATTTAGGTGGAGGTACCTTAGACGTAACCATTATGGAATTCGGTGGAGGAGTATTTGAAGTAAGAGCTACCAGTGGAGATACCCAACTTGGTGGTACTGATATGGATAACGTATTAATCCAATACTTAGCTAACGAATTCAAAACCAAAGAAGGTATCGATTTAATGGATAACGATCAAGCAGTACAAAGATTAAGAGAAGCTGCTGAAAAAGCAAAAATCGAATTATCCACTACTACCACTACTCAAGTTAACTTACCATTCATCGCAATGGGTGCTGACGGAACTCCTAAAAACTTAATTATTGATCTTACCAGAGCAAAATTAGAAGAATTAGTTGATTCCATTGTAGAAAGATCCGGAAAACCAATGCAACAAGCATTAGATGATGCAAAAATGAGCAAATCTGAAATTGACAAAATCATCTTAGTTGGTGGACCTACCAGAATGCCTATTGTACAACAATATGTTGAAAAATTCATTGGTAAACCAGTAGAACGTGGTATTGACCCTATGGAATGTGTATCCATGGGTGCTGCTATTCAAGGAGGAGTATTAGCTGGTGAAATTAAAGACATCGTTCTTTTAGACGTAACTCCATTATCCTTAGGTATTGAAACCTTAGGTGGAGTATCTACTACCTTAATTGAAAGAAACACTACTATTCCTACCAAGAAAAGCCAAGTATTCTCCACAGCTGCAGATAACCAACCTTCTGTAGATATTAACGTATTACAAGGAGAAAGAAAAATGGCAGCAGACAACACTTCCCTTGGACGTTTCCAACTCGTAGGTATCCCACCTGCACCAAGAGGTGTTCCACAAATCGAAGTAACCTTCGATATTGACGCTAACGGTATTATTAATGTAACTGCTAAAGATAAAGGAACTGGTAAAGAACAAGCAATTACCATTACTTCCTCAACCAAATTATCTGATGAAGAAATCGAAGAAAAAATCAAAGAAGCAGAAATGAACGCTGATGCTGATGCTAAAAGACAAGAAGAAATCGAAGTCAGAAACAACGCAGATTCATTAATCTACACTTCCGAAAAAACATTAGATGAACTCAAAGATCAAGTATCTGAAGATGAAAAATCACAAATTGAAGGACTTGTAAAAGAGTTAAGAGATCTTCTAGCTGGCGATGACATTGATGCCATTAAAGCAAAATCCGATGAATTATCCAATGTAATTCAAGAGATTGGTGCAAAAATCTACCAACAAGCACAAGCTGAAGCACAAGCACAACAACAAGCAGGTGCTGATCCTAACGCTGGTGCACAAAACGCAGATGATGACACAATTGATGCAGACTATGAAGTTAAAGATTAGATTAAATAACACAGTTTTATTTCATTGTTAGGTTAATAAAAAATCAGAATCAATCAATAAACTGACAATGGATAAAACTATTATTTTTTCTATCTATTTTTTTTAAAATTATTTTTTACTAGGGTGAATAAATGGCAGACAAGCGTGATTATTATGAAGTTCTTGGAGTAGATAAATCTGCTGATGAAAAGACAATTAAAAAAGCTTATCGTAAATTAGCCAGAAAATACCATCCAGACGTTTGTGATGAACCGGATGCAGAAGATAAGTTTAAAGAAGTAAGTGAAGCTTACGCTGTCTTGTCCGATGATGATAAACGCCAAAGATACGATCAATTTGGTCATGCAGGAATGGATGGATTTAGTGCTGAAGACTTCTATCAAAATGTAAACTTTGAAGATATTTTCCAAGGATTTGATATGGGAAACATCTTTGAAATGTTCGGTTTTGGTGGAGGCGGACGCTCCAGAGGTGGAAGAGCTGGCCTTCAAAGAGGTTCAGATATCTACACAGAAATACCAATAACTTTAGAAGAAGCATTCAACGGATGCGAAAAAGAAATAAAAATTACCAGAAGTGAATTATGTCCTACCTGTAAAGGATCTAAATCCAAACCTGGAACTACTCCTAAAACATGTCCAACATGTGGAGGAACTGGACAAATCAAAGAAGTAAATAACACATTCTTAGGACAAATGGTTAATGTAAGACCATGTAGAGATTGTGGAGGTTCTGGTAAGCTTATTACAGATCCATGTGAAGAATGTCACGGAAAAGGTAGCATAAGAAAAACCAAAACAATTAAAATTGAAATCCCACAAGGTGTGGACGAAGGAAACCACTTAAGAATTTCCGGTGAAGGAAATTGTGGAGAATCTGCAGGCCTTGAAGGAGATTTAATTGCTACAATTCATGTGAAAAGAGATAAAAGATTCACACGTGAAGGAGACCACTTATACTTAGAACAACAAATCAGTTTCCCTCAAGCAGCACTTGGTGATTTAATTAGTATCCCAACCATTGAAGGAAAAGAAATCGAGTTTAAAGTTACTCCTGGAACACAAAGCGGAACTGTTTTCAAATTAAAAGGACAAGGTATGAACTCAGTTAGACACAACATCAGAGGAAACCTCTATGTAACAGTTACAGTTGTTGTTCCTAAAAAATTAAGTTCAAAACAAAAAGACCTACTTACTGAATTTGCTGAAGCAAGTGGGGATGAAATTAAACATGTTGAAAAAGGAATCTTTGACAGAGTTAAAGATGCAATGAAGTAGATTAGAACATCTAATTTACTTTCATTTTACTTTTCACAAATTACCACAAATCCAAACCATCAAATAATTAACTAAACGTATTATTAAATAACTATTTTTTAAAAATATACGTAATTTCATATAACATATATTTAAAATTCTAAAGCCCTATTTCGAAAATGATTCAAAAGAATTTAGTAATATATCAGAAAAGCATACATTTTCTAAAAATATTCTAATTTTTGTAAAAAAGCATAATCTAAACTAAAATCCTGATAAAATTTTAACCCCCGAATAATCAATTAAACGGATGATTAAATTAATAGTTATGAAAAAATATCTAAAATAGCAAACCAGATATTTGAAATTCTTAATCAATATCAAAATAGCAATACAATTCAAGTTATAAGTGTATGAAAAATAAAAAAAGTAATAAGGATTAAAAATCCCTATTTTTTAACAACAATTTTAACAGCTTTTGAACTGTCTTTGTAATAAGTGTTTCCTGCAAATTTAACTACAGCAGAGTAAGTTCCTTTTTTAGTTAATTTAGTAATTTTAAAGGTAGCCTTACCGTTAGAAGCAGTTACTGCAGTGTAGGTTTTACCGTTTACTTTAATGGTAACTTTTGCATTGCTAATAACTTTACCAGAAGCATCTTTTAAAACAACAGTGTATTTTTTAGTTTTAGTACTTGCTTTGAAAGTCTTTTTAGCAGCCACTACTTTAGTTGCTTTTTTAGTAATAACAACTTTGGAAGTTAAACTGGAAGCAGCGTAGTTGTCGCCTCCGTCAAATGCAACGTTTAAAGTGTAGGTTCCAGCTTTAGTAGCTGAGAGTTTAACGTTAATAGTACCGTTTTCATCAGTAGTGTAAGTACTGGTTTTACCATTAAAGGTTACATTTACATCTTGATTTGCTAAAACATTACCATTTACATCTTTTAATACAATGTTGTAGTAGTAACCAGATTTTATAGTAGTTAAGAATACAGCAACAGAAGATTTTGCAATAATTTTACTGGATAATTTTGTAACAGTAATTTCTGTGTTAACGGTTTTAGGACCGTAGGTGTCGTTACCATAGTAAGTAATTAAAGCATCATAGTTACCTGCATTTAAATTAAGTGCAACATTAGCTACACCTTTAGAATCAGTAGTTGCAGTATAAGAAACACCATTAACAATTACATTTACTAAAGCATTAGTAATAGCTTCACCATTTTCATCATAAACAGTTACAGGTAAAGATACTCCATTAGGATTAAATACAGTAGATACACCCGGAGCAAAGATAACAGTTTTGATTGAAGGAATGTTATCAGAAGCTACAAATCCGTTATCTGAGATAATAGAATTAACACCAACAGCTTTTTTAGATACTAAGTAGTTTTCTTTGATGGTTAAATCAGATCCGTTAGCATAAATAGTGTAGTCACCAAGAGTGGTAATTTCATTAGAAATAATATCAACATCACCATTTAAAACTTTAATACCAATACCAGAAGTACCAATAGTGTTAGTGCTAATTGATGCATCTCCTTTGATACTAATACCTAAAGATTGTTTAGGTAATAAAGAATCACCAGTACCATCAGTTCCATTTTCACTACCATGAGTACCAACTACGTTATCAACAATAATTGCTTCACCTTTGATACTTATGACAATTCCATATGTGTAATTACCATATGCAAAAATAGTATTTTGAGATACAATAGGATTTTCTTCCATTAATTCAATTGCACATGAAGCATAAGCATTAGTTTCAATTTTATTAGCTTCATAGGTCATATTTTCGATAGGACCCATGTAATCAGCAGAACAAATTCCGTAAGCTGCTTTTTGAGCAACTACATTAATTTCATTGTTTTTAATAATTCCATTGGTTGATAAAGCATCAACATTAATTCCGTTTGCATAATAGTCATCAGATTTAACATTAATTTTGTTATCACTAACAGTAGCATTATCAGCAGCTAAGTAAAGACCGTAAACATAAGAGTGACCTTCTGCAGTAATGTTATTATTAGAAATTACAACACCTGAACTTACTATAGGATATACTAAGTTGAAGTCATCATCGAAATCATAAATATAAGCATTACTTCTGATACTTACAACGTAGATAGTATCATAAGAACCACTAACTTTATTGTATTTTAAATTAATACGGTTGTCTGTAATGGTTAAATTATTACAGTAATAGAAAACAATACCTTCACTAGCAATAGTTGGTTCGTAAGTAATTGGGTCATATCCAACAGCTACAGAAGGTAAGCTAATATCAACATCATTGTTTTTAAAAGTAACATTAGTACAAGCTATTTCATCTTCATCATCACCAGATACAAGAATAGCATTATTAACAGCAGCACCGGAAGTGTTTCCAACAAATACTATTTTATTATCTTCAATGTTTAAATTGTTTACACCATTTGCACAAATAGCATAACTTTCAACATCATCAACATTATCAACATAAATCTCATTATCGTTTATGAAAATATCTTTTCCACCAACAAGGTTGATACCAATACCAGTAGAGTTTACATAATTTTCTCCAATAGCCATATTACCTTTAACAGAAATACCAAAAGTATTTTTAGATAATAATGAATCTCCGACAGCATTTTCTCCATCATTAGTTCCGATAACGAGAATATTGTTACCACTGATTTCTCCAGATTTAGTTACACTTGAAACGATACCAAATGCATAAGTACCATTCATAACAATAGAGTTGTCTGTAATTTTGGTGTTTGTTTCTACAATTTCCATACCACAAGCAGCGTAAGCTTCACCAGCAATTGTGTTGTTGGAGTATACGACATCTTTAACAGCTCCATTGAATTGGTAGGAATAAATACCATAAACAGCATTAGGAGCTTTAAGAGTTATTAAATTGTCACTTACGTCACCATCAGATGAAGGACCTTCAATAGAAATTGCGTTTGCATAATAAGCATCAGCAACAACATCAATCACATTATCTGAGATAACAAATTCTTCAGCAGATAATAAAATTGCATATACATAGTTATTACCAGTAACATTAATCACATTATTAGTAATTTCAATATTTGAAGAAACAATAGGCTCATCAGATATGAAGTTGAAAGGATTTCCTCTAACACTTAATGCGTAAATAGTATCATAATCACCTGAAACTTTATTGTATTTTACATTAAGACGGTTATCATTGAATTTTACATCATCACAATAATAGAATACAATACCTTCAGACATTACTTCAGGAGCATAAGTTAATGGATCATAACCAACAGCAACAGAAGGAATTTCAATATTGAATATATTACCTTCAATTACAATTCCACTAGCTGCAATTTCCGAATCTTCATCACCAGTTACAAAAATAGCATTATTAACAGTTGTCCCATCGGTGTTACCAACGTAATTTAATGTGTTGTTAATAATTTTTAAGTCACTAACAGTGTTTGCAAGAATAGCGTATGAACTACTACCCTCAAGTGCATTGAAATTGATTACATTATTAGATAATGTTACACCACTTACACCATATAATGTAAATAATGCATAATCAGAATGAGTAAAGTTAAATCCATCAATTACAACATTATCACCAGCGATAACAAAAGCAACATTATTTAATGCAACATTATCACCAGTTAATTTGATAGCTTTAGAAATACTTATATAATTAACATCAAGACCAGTAAAATCGCCTTTAAAGACCAATTCATCACTAGTAACTGAATCTAATAAATTTCCTTCAGCATCAAAGTAATTATAAAATGTGTCTTTAGTTACGACAGACTGTGTTTCATCACTTTCAGATAAAAGATAACTATCATCTATAGTTAAACTATTATCATCATTTATCTCCACATTACTTACAGTAGCATTATCTTCAAGTGCAAAAGCACAACTAGAAGACAATAATATTACTGAAAGTAAAATCAAAGAGAAAATAAATTTTTTTCCTTTAATAATTACACCCCAATTTAAAAATATTAAATAAGCCAATAGTCAAGATTAAATGATATAATTTTTAAATTAATTGACTACAATTAATAATTGTAATTAAGAGTATTTAAACATTAATAAAATATATTTGAAAAAAAAGAAAAGAAAAAATAACTATTTTACAACAGTTATTTTATTTGATATAGTACATCCACCATATGTTGATGTAATAGTGAATTTACCTACTTTCAATAATTTAATAGACAAAGTAGCTACACCATATTTGTTAGTTTTTGCACTATAGGTTTTACCATTAATTTTAAAGGTAATTTTTTTGTATTTTAAGATTTTTCCGTTTTTATATACAAGTTTAACTGTAAACTTAGCTGTTTTGGACTTTTTAGCAGCCATATCTTTAGCTATTAAAGTTGGTTTAAATGTTATCTTACTTGAAGATGAAACACCTTTATAGGATACAGTTACAGTATAAGTTCCAGCTTTCAATTTAAGAGACAAATAAGCATATCCGTATTTGTCAGTTTTAACAGAGTAAGTTTTACCATTTACTTTAATAGATACTGCTTTACTGACTGCATATTTACCAGTATCATCTTTAACACGTACTTTGTATTTGATAACATTTCCGTAGTAAACCGGATTTGCTTTATAGATGGTAATTACAGGTTTATAGGTTACTTTTAAAGTAGATGATTTATTTGCTGGTTGGAAATAGTCATCATCAACCATTGCAATTATTTCATAATTACCTACGCTGATTGTAGGAATTACACTGCTAAGAGTTGCAACACCATTTTTATCAGTTTTTGCCTCACCAATGAAAACATTTCTTCCTTGGACTCTATAGAATTTAACTGTAAGTCCAGATATAGGATTTCCAAAGCTATCCTTAACAGTAGCTACGAAATTACCTTTGGATGTAGGAAATGCTGATACTCCATTAAGTGTAATATCAAGAGAACCTTTTTGGATGAATAATATTGAAGTAAACTCTTTTGTCAAATAGTTTTCTTTAGATGCGATAGCATCAATTTTATAATATGCATCAGGAGTGAAAGTTTCATCAAACTTGTAATTCAATGTAGCAACACCGTTTGAAGATACTGCCTGACCGATTTCTTCACCTTGAACATAGAATTTGACCAATACCCCATCTACACCAATATCAAGAGTAATTAAACCATTTTCCAAATATTTAATGATCATATCTGGCATAACACCATTGAAAAGATAAACATAATTGTCCTCAACAATATTTCCATTAGTATTGTTAATAGCACAGTTAGCTTGGCCTTTTTCAGATTTTAAATAGTTATTGGCAATCTCATTATCAACAGCCAAATCATCAACAAGAATTGCATAACCTTTGATTGAGGTAAAATTATTGTCTTTAATAATATTGTTAGTTGATTTGGATTTAAGATAAATAGCCCCAACACCACTTCCAATTGAATCATAGACTTTGAAGTTTACTGGCTCGCCAGTAACATTATTCATTATTGTGTTGTTAATAACTGAATTGTATGCTGAATTGGAAAATGCCATACCATAAGCCTGTTTAGCAGTTATATCAAAAGCATTTCCACTAATATCATTATTGTTTGAATTGAATAATTCAATACCATAAACAACATCAGCATTTAATACAAAGATATTGTCCTGAATAATTGATTTTTGAGATGTTTCCAAATTAATACCATAGGAATAATTTTGAGATTTAGCACTGACATTATTTCCAATAAGAACAGTATCTTTAGATTCAGAACCAATTATTAAACCTTGAACGAAATAAGTTCCTTCTAAAACAATTACATTATTAATGAATTGGTTATTAGTAGCGTCTTTTCCTTCAGGAGCTTCATGACCAGTGTAATAACCTAATACACCCATACCATAGATATAACTGTCATTAGCTTTTATGTAGATGTAATTATCTGAAAAGATGTTATTATGACTATCATAGTACAAGTCAATACCTACAATAGAATTGGTAGATATATTATTGTGAACACCAGATGAATTGCTTGTGTAAGAGGTTTTGTTTAATTTAGAAGTTGCATTTACTTTATTTCCTGAAACAACACATCCAGATGAATATGCCATTAAAATACCATAAGTTCTGTAAACTTCATATAAAACATGATTTCCAGTTAATGTATTACCATCACTGCAAACAGAATCCCCACCAACACAAGAAGAACCATCAGTACAAACAGAATCCCCACCAACACAGGTAGAACCATCAACGCAAGTAGAACCATCAGTACAAACAGAATCCCCACCAACACAGGTAGAACCATCTACACATGAAGAACTACCATCAACACAGTGACTACTGTCAAATCCATGTGCGATACCAGTTCCGATTGTGTGAATATCATTATCAATGAAAGTACAATCTTCAACTGAAATAGCAAGTAATGTATAAGTTAAATAATCACCACTTGAGGTTAGTTTATTACTTATAACATCAACATCACTTGATTCAACTACATATATTGCATATGCTGCATTTGGGTCAGTTACATCAATATCACAGTTAGCTATTGTCGCACCTCTAGTATTGTAGACAAGAATTCCCCATGCATTAATCCTCGCACAGTTTTTATTTTTAATAGTTAAGTTTTCAACCCATACACCATCAGACAATCTGAATGTGGTATTGTAAAACTTAGGATTTTGTCCTGTTAATTTAATTGCTGAGTTAATGTATAAAACACCAAGATTTACAAATTCTCCTTCGAAATAGAGAATATCCCCACTTGAAACTAAAGGAGTTAATGTTCCACCAACATCAAAGTAATCACGATAGTTTTCAGGAGTTACAATATGAGTAGTTCCATTAAAGATATACTTAGGTTTGGAAGGATCATAAGAACCTTCAGGAGTTAAAATAGTTCCCCTACCAGCATTATTTTCAATGACATTAACAGTGTTAGAATCTGCTTGTTTTGCATTGATTAAATAATCTTTAGCAACAATACTGTTTCCGGTAATAGTTATGTTTCCAGGTCTTCTTTTGTCACTTTCTTTATCAATGAAAATACCAGTTCCATTTTTACTTAAAACAGTATTATCCACAATGGAAATGTTAAAGAATTTACCTTTACAATAAATACCTGCTCCAAAAGTGGTAGTGACATCATTACTTTTAATTAAAACATTATCTCCAGCTGCCTGGATACCATATGCAGAAGAAATAACATTAACAACATTGTTTTCAACTACAGAATTACTACCAGCATAAATTGCAGAAAATGAACTTAAAATTAATGCATTTTCAATTGTATTGTTGATAATTATTGAATTTGAAGCACCAACAATAGCTTGTTCTCCTCCAACTACAACACCAGGATTATTATAATCAGCACCAGTCAAGTTAATAATTCTATTATTAATAATTTTATTATGACCTTTGGAAGTAGAAATTCCCTTAAAAGTACCAATTATTCTATTAGAATTAATTTCATTGTATGAACCCATTATTTGAATACCATAAGCCCATGAGGTTGGTAAAACATTACATTTAATTGTATTGTTGTAAATGAAATTATAATTGGAGTCCCCACCTTTTAAAGGCCCTCCTTCATAGCTGGATAAATAAATTCCGTTTGCATCATCCACTTCAACACGATTGTTTGTAATATTGTTATAATGAGCACCAGAAATAAGAACAGCAGGTGTTGATCTTGTCCCCATACCATATGTAATACCATAACAACCAAATACATTGTCATTAACAACATTATAATTTGCATCATTAGCAATGCACAATGCATAAGATGCCTGACCAGTATTATTGATATAACAATCTTTTATAATACAGTTACTAGCACCATTTAAAAAAATTCCATAACAATTATCAACAGTGTTAGTAATTTTCAAACCGATTATTGAACTTCCGGATGCTTCCTCAGTTAAAGTGAAAACACAATTTTTCATAGGAGTGTCCTGAGAATAAACAATGCTTAACTTTTTATCTATATTAAACTTAGCATTATTCCAGTTTCCTGTAAAACTAAGAACATCACCGGAGTTAACATCAGTTGCAATTAATTTCCCATTACTACTGAAATATCTTGAATAGTTACTTGAATCAATCTCATGAATAGTACTTTTTGAAAGCACATCATCAGAAGATGAACTATCCAAAATTACCGGTTCATCAACACTTAAAGTAGTATTCATATCCTCACTTGCACTTACACAGGATATGGATAAAAATAAAAGCATTGATAAAACTATTAAAATATTAAATTTTTTAACCATAATATACCCCAATCACATTAAATTTAAAATAAATTATATTTTAAAAATAATCCAATATATAATAATATTAGTAATTAAAGTATATTTAAAAATTTCTAAAATAAAAAAAAGTAATTTTTAAAAAAAATAAAAAAGATGACTAAATTAATAATCATCAAAGTCTTCATCGTCTTTTTTAGCATATCCAACTACAAAAATTGCAATTAAAACAATAATAGCAATTATGATGAATATAGGCATACTAGCTTCAGAAGAACTTGCTGATTTGGAAGCTGAACTTTGAGATAATTCATAAGCATTAGCTTGTGATTCTCCTGCTGAAGAACTGGAACTTTGAGATTCAGCAGCAGTTTTTGCATCAGCAGCAGGTTGAGACATATCTTGTCCTGCAGATGTTGCCCCACCAGAAGCACTACTAGATTGCTCAGTAGCATCAGTACCATTAACTAATTCATGTGCATTTTTACCACCATCTTCCATTTCATATAATGGATCAGTATTAGTAGCTTCAGCCAACATTTTTGCAAATTCAGCTTTTTGAGCCTCAGTTAAAGAACTTGCCTGAATAACTTTCATATTGAATTCTAAGTTTTTACAAGTGTGGTGACAACATGCAACACCATATTGAAGAACTTGATTCATATACTCATTTGCAAGCTTTTCAACTAATTTACTATCAGCATCCCAAGTACCCTGATTAGCCATATAAATCATATGAGCAAGAGATGATTGGATACCGTATGAAGTACTTGAGTCAGTTATACCACTAGCAAGGTCTAAAAGAACATCAGCCATTTGATTACCTAATTGTGAATTCAATTTATTGTTACTAACAGTTAAAAGACCAAATGCATTTTGCATTCTTGTAGCAATCCAGTTCATACCAGCCGCAGTACCTTTAAGCGGAGTGATATATTTAGGATTTAAGAATGTAGTTCTGATTTCGAATTCAAGTTCATCTTCATATGTTCTTGAAACATAACGATTTTTATCACGGATATCTACAAATGCAGTATCAGGTCTTTTCAAACCAGCTTGTTCTCTTAAAAGAGAAGCAGCATTATATAATCCTCCAAACCAATCATAGTAATCATCAGAGTCAAGAACTCTCCATGTACTATCTAAGTTTTGTGTGATTAAATCTGTTTTAGTAAGAAGATACTTGAATGTGTCTTTCTGTTTGTTGATACTGATTTCACCATTTTCATCAATAGTCCATGCAAATGAAACAGTTTCAAGGTAAATATTCAAACAAGCTTCGTTAAGTGTTGTAATATTCCAGTTTGCAGTGTTAGGAATAAGAGTACTCATTCCAGTTCCTTCAAGAATATTTCCTGGAAGACCAAATAACCTGTCAAGAGTAGGATTTTCTTTATAATGTTTAATTACATAGTTATCCTTTGCACTTTCATTAGCATTAGCTGCTAATTTGGTTGCACTAACCATCCAGGTAAGCCAGTCTTTATTACTTGTAACAATACTTGCATATACATCAATTCTAGGCCTATTTACAACAGAACCATCATTTAATTTGATTGTTAATTCTTCTAATGGGATTAATTCAACACCAACAACTTTACCATTATTGGACCATTGAGGTTTACAACCTAAGAAATATAAGAATTCAGCAACACCAATACCTTCAGTTCTTGATATTTCAGTACCCCATAAGATTAATGCATTCATTTCAGGCCATTTACCATGCTGTTCATAATAATTAGCAAGTAACAAATCAACTATCTTAACTGCAGACTCATAAGCTGCCTGAGAAGGCATTCTTGTTGAATCTGAAGCATAACCATCACTACCAGTTGGAATTGAATCTCCGTATGCTGGATCTGCAAATAATCCTGCTTTAACATATCCACCAGATAATGCAGTAAGAATAGCATTCCACTCATTATTGTTTTGGATATTTACAATAACCTGTTGAGCATAACTCATAGATTGATATAATGAACTATTTTTACTTATACCAAATAGGTTAGCAAAATCATCAACAGATGAACCGTTAACTAAAGCATCAGCGAAGTTTTTCATAAATGCTTCAACAGCATGACGTTCATTTACGTATTTTACACTGCCTTGAATATCCTTATAGAAATCTTTACCTTTTAAGTTAGGATATAAGAATTCCATTATCTGATTATAAATTTTAGTTTGAGAAGTAACAATTGTAACAACTTCCCCAGATAATTCTTCACCAGTTAAAATTTTACCTATAGTGTGTAAACCATAAGTCATGAAGTCATCGCCCATGTTTTCAAGGTACAAATGCAAATCATCTAACCACTTATCAAATGAAGTAGACTTGTCATAAGCTTTAAAACCTAATGATGGAGCTAATTTGATGATTTTTTGTTTATATTCATCAGCATTAGAAGTAACATTAAGTTTCATTTGATCTTTGTAGTAAGTAATGTAATTATTTAATTCAGCATATTGACCATATAACTCAGATGTTACAATTGCAGGAGTCATGTGAGTAATAAGCATAGCTAAACTTCTATCTCTTGCAATCATAGCTTCCCCAGGGTTAGATACAATATATGGATATATAGTTGGAATCTTTGTTAATTCAAAAGACCAGTCACCAGAACCGACACCAAGGTTTTTACCCGGTAACCATTCTAATGTTCCGTGTGTTCCCATACTAACAATTGCATTTACATGTGCAACTTTATCCATCCATTCATAAAATGCAACATATTGTTGATGAGGAGGTAATGTCAAATCATGGAAATTATTAATGACTTCATTAATGTCTGCTTCTTCCCATCCTCTACTTGGCTGATAAGTAATGAAAATATTACCAAACCAAATACCTGGAATGACAAGATACTGATTTCCATCATCTGCGGTGTATACCATAGATTTACCTAGACCAGAACCCCATTGTGAAACCATTTGTTCAAATAAACTATCTGGAAGATCATCAGTCAAATCAAGGAATTGATCCATTGAAATTAATTGATTGTGTTTAACCAATTCATCCCAGTTAGATTCAACATATTTTTTAAGTAATCCACCAGCCCATGAACCTTTGTTACCCATATCGAATAACAAATTGGTAAATTCAGTGATATTCATTTCTTTGCGTATATCACAGGTTGTGTAACCTGAATCATATAATTTAATGAGCAAATCGTATGTACTTTGGAGAACATCTAAATAAGACGCACCGATTTC
The DNA here is from genome assembly GCA_029219465.1 of Methanobacteriaceae archaeon. Lineage (NCBI taxonomy): Archaea > Methanobacteriati > Methanobacteriota > Methanobacteria > Methanobacteriales > Methanobacteriaceae > Methanobacteriaceae archaeon. The sequence goes on from JAQXTL010000004.1 coordinate 417,471, forward strand.
AGCTTTTCCAGGTGGGTAATTATAAAGAACAATTGAAATGATTTTTTCAGAATTGTTTAAATCCTTCAAATCAGCCCATTTACTAGTAAGCTGAACCATTTTATCAACACCAGTCTGAATTACATGAACTTTAGCATTATCATCCACATATGATAAGATAATAGGACTGAACACACCTTCAAAACTTGGATATGTTACAGAGTAAGTCCATTCAGTTTGAGGTCCAATTTCACTTTCATAACTATTTTTTGAAATTTCATTAACACCTTTGAGTACTTCAACATCAATGTCTGATAAATCTCCTTCAGCAGAACCATTATTGTAACTTAAAGACCAGGAATATAATGAAACAATAGAAGAGATTCCTATTGATGAAATATTACTGATTTTGTTTAATATTGAAGACATAGATGGATCTGTGGAAAATTTAAAGACATTAAATGCTGGTCTACCAACTTCCTCAAAACCTCTGATTAAAGAATCAACTACATCTCCACCACAGTAGTAAGATGCAATAACAATAAAGTTCTTTTGTGGAGATAATTTGTCAATGAATTCCTGTTCAAATTGTTTATATAATGTAGTTGGGTCTAAAACATCTGCAAACCATTGTGCATAATCTTGAACCATCCAATTTAGACTACCTTTACCATCACTGTCATAACCTGGATTGTTTTTAATCCATTGGTTAATTAAACTACCTTCAGGATAAATAGTAAAAATACCTAAATCAGGATGATAAAAACCACATTCAGGCCCCATCATAGGAGCATTAGCATCATTAAGAGTCGGATTTGTATATTTAGATGGATCAATTAAGTAAAATACATATTTCAAATAATTCTCCATATTATGCTGCAAAATATCTTGAGACTCAATATCTTCAGATTGGAAATAAGAACCAATGTATGTATTTTCTACAGTATGGAAAGTATTCTTATTATCGTTTGCACCAACAATTTTCAATCCAGTTGAACTTAAAATTGAATCACTGTAAACACCAAATGTGTATGCAACATTATAGTTAAAGTTTGCCGGACAAACAGAAAGCAACTTACCTAATTTTTCAGCAGTTAAAGAAGAATAAACTCCTTCAGCAAACATGTCAATATGAACAAATTTTGCATATCCAAATAACCATTCCCTAGATGAATCATAGTTTCTTGTATCAATGAAAGCTACTCTTTTAGACATCTCCATTAATGCATTTACTTTTTCTGTGTGAGCAGAAGCATAATCTACTACCAACAAGATATCTGGAATAAAATCAAATGAACCTTCATAAGTTCCTGAATATCTTGTAAAATCCAATAAATTAGATTTTTTAGATTCAAAATCTGCATAGCTAACTTCAACGTAGTATTTTTTTGCATTTAAATTTTTAATAATAACTGAACCTTTAGAATCAGTTTTATGTGTTGAAATTAATTTATTATTGGAATCAAACAATTTAACAGTTGCACCTTCTAAAGCATAACCGTCTTCATTCCAAGTATTGGCAGTTTTATTATAATGATGCTTAACATTAATTTTAATTACATTGTTAGATGCGCCTAAAATCTCTTTATCAACCTGAGAACTCTGTAATAGAGAAATTTCACTAACATCATTCTCAATAGCTGAAGCATCCAATACAGTTTCATTATCTTGCGCTGAAATACAACTTAAAGAAAACATGACTAAAACTAATATACCTAATGTAAATAATAGTTTATTGCTTAATCTTTTCGTGATTTTCACCCCCTTTTACAATCAATCATATAGCAATATTTTATAATCTACTATGAAATTAAATTGTATTTAAAAACATATAAAGTTTATTGAAATTAAGTTTAATATTAAAATAATTCAGTCTACTTTAACACATTTTAGATACCTTTAAATATGTAATACGACTAATAAAATGTACCAATATAAAAGAGGTGACAAGATGCATAAAAATAATATTATAATAGCTATTTTATCAATAATAATTATTGGAATGCTTATCCCAGTAGGTTTTTCAGTTAATGACAATCAAGTTGTATTAACCTATGGTGAAACAACAAAAAATAATGCTGAATACAAAAATATTGTTGATACATTTTTTGAAAGTCAAACAGGCATTGATTTAAAAGGAGTAAATTCAAAAATAATCACTGCTAGTGAAGTAAATAAAATTTCAAGTACAATAACTGGGAAAAATTATAATTCAAATCAAATATTTTCATCTGCATTAGTTGATTTAAATGATAATGAAAATCTTAAGGTCACTGTAGATAAATCAAAAATCACAACAATAACCGGTGACATGTATATCTCTGCATTAAAATCTGTGGGAATTACAAAAGGACATATATTTGTAACCAGCCCAATTACTGCAACTGGTGAATCAGCATTGGCAGGAATTATGAATTCCTATGAAGAAGCAAGTGATGTTAAAATTCCAGAAACCGTAAAAGAAGCAGCAAACAACGAAATCTACACACAAGCAGAAATCGTAAACGATACAAATGTTAGTGCGGATGATTTATCTAAACTTGTTGATGATATTAAAGAAGTTGTGAAAAAAGAAAATATTACAGACCACCAAACTATTGTGGACTTGATTAACAATTATACTATTCAACACAATATCAACATTACAAGCAGTGATATTGAAGAACTTGCAAATAGTATAGAACAACTTCAAAATATTCAAGAAGACATTGACAATTACCAAACTGAATTGTCCAATGCAATAGATAACTCTTAAAAGGACTAAATGTCCTTTTTAATTATTTTTTTTAATTCATCGAGATTTAAAATGATGAAATTTCTATAATCTGGATTAGCTAAAACTTTATATTGTTTTTTATTTGTTTTTTCATATGCTTCCTGCATTACACTTTGCAGATAGTCCACATCACTTGACAATATAAGATCAAGCTTAATTTTTTCATCATGAGTTAAATTATCCAGATAAGATTTGATTGTTGAGTCGAATTTAGCAACCAGATTTGAGTTTCTTTTAGCCATACTGTTAATCACAAATGAAGGAACCAAAGAAAATAAATGGCTGTACTGCTCAACATCACTGTAAGTAATTTTATTCATAATAATCTCCCATAATCATTCCAACTACCAGGCATTTTTCCTTTTTTAGTATTCTCAATAAAGTTATTTAACATTCTACTAAATATATCTGCCTTTTTTCTTTCTTTTTGAATGTTTGAGATTTTAATTCTTTTATATAAATCTGGAAACTCATTAAAGTTTTTCCACACTTCATCATCACTTTTCAGTACATCTAAAATATCATCATCAATAACAAATTTCTCATTTAAATCCGGAAGTTTATTAAATCCTTCATCAGACATTAAATTATTTTTAATTAACCATCTGCAGCGTTCTTTATTTAATTCACTCCAATGACTATTTTTACGTCTTGGAGAAAACCTCTGCATTCTTACTCCATCAACAAGACCATATGTTGAATCAATCCATCCAAATGACAAAGCAGTATAAACAGCATCAATATAATAAAAAACAGAGTTATCCTTTGGTTTTCCTCTCTTACATTTAACCCAACATTCTTTTTGAGTCAAATGATTTAATTCTAACCATTTTCTAAACTCATCACTATTTTTACAATTTAAAACATTTTCATAGACTTTAGTCATTATTTTTATCTCCATTTAAAAAAAAAGAAAATAAAAATTCAACATTATATGTTGAATTTAAAATGAGTCATTGAAAGGACCGTTATAACCTGAATTCATATCATTCGGACCATTATAAGGTTTTGCATCTACTGTTCTAGTGTTAGCCATATCAAGTGAGTATTTAGTATATGAACCTGCAAGTCCACCCAAAGCACCTGCAGCAGCAGATCCTCAAATTAAAATTGCACATAGTTTTACCCTATTAAAGTTTGCATCATAAGTTTTTGAAATAATATATGATGATGCAAGACTTCCAATTAAAGCACCTACACCAGCACCTGCAGCCATACCAATATATGGATTTACTGTCACATAACCAATACCAAATCCTACAACAAAACTTGCTACATACGAACCAACCTTAATCCAGGTAGATGCTGTTCCAGTTAAACTTTTTGCAAAGCAAACTGCAACAGTAGCATTAGCAGAGGTGATATTTTTATTATCCATTACTAAAATTCCACCATCACCAATACATATATCCAATCCATTACTATATGCATTATTGTTTAAAAAAGTACAATTATTAGTTATTAATATACCCTGACTGAATATTGCACCACCATTTAGCATAGTTTCCAACAAATGAACAATTGTTACATAAGACTGATCCAGTGTTAAGGATTGCTCCTCCCCAGTCTTTTTGGAACCAATAATCCATTTTATTATCCTTAAATGTAACATTAGTGAATATACAGTTTCCAGCATTGTTTATAACTGCACTGTTAAATCCTTCAATATTTAAATTTGATGCAGTAAAGATTCTTTGATCTACTTTTGCCCAATGATCTTCACTGCGACTATTAAATGAACCTTTAATTGTTGAGTTATGACCATTAATATTGATTAAGTCAAAACCCAAATCATTAGGGGAAATAGGTTTTATGTAATTAAGTTCCATCTGTCTTAAAAAATTAATATTTAAAGCAGATGTATACTGTATTTTATTTAAAGCACCAATATCCTTTTTTAAGATACCCTCAGCAGATTTAAAATGATATGATTTATTATTAAGAATATTTTCATAATCTTTAGTATTATTCACAGTAACATTTACAATAAATTGATAACAATTTGAATAATCATTATTAATCAATTTTGTAAAAACATCATTAAAATTAGTTACATTCTTAATATGATAATCTTTTAAGTATGTAATTCCATTTTCAAGATATTTTGAAGTAGATAATACAAATTCATTTTTGTGAATAGTTGCATAATATGAAATATTATTATCAAGAGAGTTTACTCCACCTAACATGATACTTTTATAAACCATAGGTACTAAATCAACAGTTTCATTTGCCATATTCGAAAATACAACATTAACTAGCTTATTTGTATCAATTTTAGTAATATTTCCATCAATTACATGAAATTGTCCTTTAGATACAAATCCACAATCTTCAATTTTAATGTTTTTGTGATTTTTATCAAGATAAATCTCATCTTGTCCTAATTTTGATGAAGAATTAACAAAATAACAGTTTCTAACTGTAGTATTTACATTACTTAAATAAATAGAACCTCCAACTCCCCATGCGAAGTTGTTTATGAATTTATTGTATTCAATAATTCCATTTGAACCAGACCACTTTATTACACCACCATTAAAAGCACTATTTCCTTCAAATACATAATCAGAAAGGTGCCCATTATTTCCAACCCAATTAATAGGATTTTTCATATTTGCATTAATAATTCTTAAAATATCGGGATTAGAAATACCAGATTTTAATGAAGCTGGTTTTTCATTTACAAATTTGAAATTTTTAATTGTAACATTATTACCCAATACATTGAAAAATCCATAACCTTTAATTGAGTTTTTAATGGTTATTGTGTGCATATTTCCATCAATAGTCACATTATCTACATTAATATCAATTGATGGCCTATATGCTTTTTCTTTAGTATTATCAAAAACATAATCTTTAGAAACAGTATAATGACCTCCAGAAGTAATATTCTGAATATCACTATTTAATTCGTCAAAACTTCCCGGAACTGCAACTGACTCATCTATAACTATTTTACTACTATTAGTCAAATCTGCAGCACTTGCACAGCACACTCCTAAAAAAAGAAACAGGAATGCAATTAATAAAAAAATATTTAACCTAAAATAATTCATTTAATTTATCTCCAGCATCATATATGTTGCACTTAGTATATAAATTTTGGCATACCTAAATTTTTAATTAATCAAAAATTAAATTAATAAAAAAATAAAATGTAAATATTAAACACAAATAAAAATAAGGTTTTTAATGGTTAAAGAAAACAACAATATTCCAAAATTAAAACATCTAGGCAGTAAAGAGACAATATATCCTTATGACTATTCACCTGATTTTTTAGAAACAATTGAAGACAAAAATAAGAAAAATGATTATGTAGTAACCTTTAATTGTCCAGAATTTACAAGCCTATGTCCTGTAACCGGCCAACCAGATTTTGGAAGCATAGTCATCAATTATATCCCAAATGGGAAAATTTTAGAAAGTAAATCATTAAAACTGTATTTATTTAGTTTTAGACAGTACGGTGCTTTTCATGAAGACTGTACAAACATAATTATGAATGATTTAATTGAAATCCTAGATCCAAAATATATTGAAGTAAAAGGAAATTTTATGCCCCGTGGAGAATATCCATAATGCCTTTTGCAAACTATGCAAAACATGGGACAAAATATGAAGAATTCGTAATAAAAAGAAGATTTGAACAATTAGATAAGTAATTTTAATTAATTAATTTCATGGCCTGTTAAGAGTAACCCACCTTCTGTTTTACAGCATTCATCTTAGCGTGCTACCTTGCCTACTCAAGAGATTATCGGCAACTTTGCTCTTGCATCCTATGGAATGGCCGTTTCACCTATTCTTTTAATGTCCTCAATTAAATATCATAGTCTACCATTAAAAGACGTATCGTTTCTGCTCCAGGGTCATGCTTCTCAGCATACGTTTTTCAACGCCATAGTCTTGTATGATGGGCGGAGTTTCCTTAGTTAATAAAAACCAGCAGCTGTCTTTAACTTGCCATGAAAAAATAATTAATTATATAATAGTAGCAGGGCCTAGATTTGAACTAGGGATCTCGGGGTTATGAGCCCCGCGGGATCACCAGACTACCCCACCCTGCTATACAAACAAAAATAATATATGTTACACTATATTATATGACAAATATAGTATATAAAGTTTTCGGAAAAATAATTAAAATCAAAGAAAATAAAAAAATCTAAAAAAAATAAATTATTTATTTTCTAAAGATTCAATTCTTTTATCCAAATCATCTAATCTTTCTTCAGTGACTTTCTGGAACTCAGCAGAAGAATGTTTAAACTCTTTGAAACTTTTTTCCAATTCATCAACATTATTAGCAGTTTCATCGAATTTAGTTTGAAGGTCGTCTAAATCAGATGTAGTAGCTAAAGACCAGTCTTTAATTAATTGATCACTTTTTTGGTCTAAAAATGCATCAAGTTTTTGGGAAAAAGCACTAGTGTTAATAGAAGAACTATCAATATCACTTAATTTGATTTTAATTTTTTTACTCATGGATTCAGATTCTTCTTCATCTTCAGAATCATCCTTTTTAGCTAAATCATATTCAGATTTATTCTTATGTTTTCCCAAAATTTCATCCATATGAGCATCAGCGCTGTCTGGAACGATTTTTTGTAATCTTTCAACAGTGGAAGGGCTGTTTAATAAATAATAATAAACCAAAATACAAATTGCAATAATTAAAATCAAAATTGCAATAACTTCAATTGCATCCATTTTACCACCTACTTATTCATTTTGCGAAGTTTTTTCTCTTTTGCTTCAATTTCTTTAAGCATTTTTTCTAATTTTCTTTGTTCAGTTTCAGCTTCAAGTCTTGCTAATCTTTCATTAATTTCAGAATGAAGATAACCAACATTACTTCTTACTTCAGTAGTGGATTGTCTAATAGCTGAAAGACTGTCTTGTTGCTCTTTAGGTAATGGAATTGGGTTATCCATTAATCTTTTGGATTCAATGTCTTTTTCTACCATAGACATTTTCTTAAGCTCAATTTCTCTTTCCAAGATTAAAACTGAGTTTCTTGATTGAGCAACTTTTTTCCATAAGTAAACAATGATAATTAGAACAGCAGCAACAATTACCAAAACAATCAAATAAAAAATTTGATCTGGAATTACTGGAACAGCGTTCATTTTTTAACCTCCAATTATATTTATAGAGTAACTAATATAAATATAAATATAAATCTTATTTATTATATAATTAATTATTTAAATACCAAGAAGGAAAAAAACATGATTGAATCTTATATTAAAGCTGGAAAAATTGTTTCAGACATACGTAGTGAAGCTTCAAAGATGATTAGCGATGGAGCATTAGTTATTGACCTTGTAAACTATGTAGAAAGTGAAATATTAAAAACTGGTGCTGAAATTGCATTTCCATGTAATGTTTCTATAAATGAAATTGCTGCTCATTATACCTCACCTGCAGATGATAAAACTGCATTTAAAGCAGGAGACATGGTTAAACTCGATTTGGGAGCAATGGTTGATGGATGTATTGCAGACTCAGCAGTTACAGTAATAGCTAGTGGAAATATTGATGAAAACTACACTCAAGATGAAATTAATTTACACGAAGAAATTAAAGAAGCATCTGCTGCAGGTCTTGAAGCTGCAATAGCTACTGCAAGAGCAGGAATAGAAGTTTCAAAAATCGGTGCTGCAGTTCATGAAGCAATAGCAGAGTACAATTTAAATCCAATTTTCAATTTAACCGGCCACAGCTTAGAAAAATACAATTTACATGCAGGAATTTCAATTCCAAACTATGATAATCATGACAGCTATGTTTTAGAAGAAGGACAAGCTATTGCAATTGAACCATTTGCAACAAACGGTGAAGGTATCGTTAATGATGCTCCTGGCCATTACATTTTCTCTTACATAGCAAATAAACCGTTTAGAATGAAAAGTACACAAAGAGTTTTAAAACATATCCAGCACAACCACAAACAGGTTCCATTTTCTGGAAGATGGATTACTGATGAGTTTGGAGAAAGAAAAGGCTCAATTGCACTTAAACAGTTAGCAGAAGCAATGGCTATTTATCCTTATGCTCCACTTCGTGAAAAAGAAAACTGTTTTGTAAGTCAAAAAGAACATACAGTTATTATTGAAAAAGAAGGTTGTACTGTTACAACAATTTAAACGAAGAAAATTTATTTTCTTCAACTATTTTTATTTTTAAAAAAAAAGAAAAAAAGAAAGAAGATTTAATAAATAGTAGGGACTTTAACTCCCATTTTTGCTCTTCTTTCACGTTCTGCGTTGTTTTTGTCTTTTTTACCTTTAGCTAATTTTTCAAGTAAAGGAAGACCAGGTTTTACTTCGTCCATTGGTTTTGTTTCAATTAAACCAGAAGAAACTGCAGCTTTAAATACACTGTTACCATCTTCAGTTCTGGTTAAAACAGTAGACCATCCGTCAGGAGATCCTACAGAACCGGTAGATACATCAGCCCATTCAGCAACATAATCATTACAAATGTTACATCCAGCTTGTTCGTAACCGTGAGTTTCTTTAATAGCTAAACCATTGTCTTCGCCGTCTTTGGTTAACCAGAATTTACCTTTTCCGATGTCCATTTTAGTAGCATCAGTTAAGCTGTCAAATCCTAATTTTGCAGTAGCAAAGGTGTCAAGAGAAGCCATTGGGAAGTTTTCCATACAGTAGATACCGATGATTAATTTTACTTTATCAGCGACAAATCTGGTAAATGGATAAGCTTGTGCTTTTCTTAAACCTTGTGTTTGACATGGAGTTGCAACTACTCCTAATTTTTCAAGACCGTATTGACGGGTTGCTTCTTTTAAAACAGATAAAGTAGGAGACATTGAATATTTGGTTCCAGCTGCTGCGATTACTTCATCAGAAGAAGTAACTACAGTAGGAACAGGTCTCCAATCGTCGTCAGGAGTTCCAGCTACAACTGCACCTTCAATAATTCCTTCATCAAGTGCGTAACAGAGTAATGCGGATACGATTCCACCGTCTTGTGACACATCTTGGATTTTTTTATCAGTAGCTCTTGCTGAGATTGCTTCTTTATAAGTACCTAATGACATATTCATTCCTCCTAAAGTCCTGTTTCCTTTTTGATTCTTCCTTCAGGTAACCATGACCTTGGACACATCATATAACAAGATCCACATTTGACACATCTGTCTTTATCACAGCTTGGTCTACCTTCTGAGAAGTCCATTGCTCTAGTTGGACAAGCAAGAGCACAGGTTCCACAACCAGTACATAATCCTTGGCGGACAATGTTGGTTAATACGTCACATCCACATCCTTTATCACATGCAGCCCAATCCATTGCAGGTTTTAAGTAATCTAAGTCACCATTACATAATGCTACAACGGTTTTTGCAATCATTTCAGGAGCTACAGGACAACCAGGAAGTGCTACATCTACTTTAACTAATGAATTAATAGGTAAGAAAGATTCGTGTTTAGGTTGTGCTTGTTGTCCACCACGTGCGTAGGTAGTAAAACAACCAGTAATAGCACAAGATCCGAATGCAGCAATTAATCCAGATTTTTTCCTTGCTTCTAAGAGTTCTTGTACACTGTGTTCATCTTGTAAACATACAGAACCTTCAATTAAACATAAATCCATTTCAGGCATTTCTTCAGCGTAAGTTCCGTGAACCCATTTATCTACCAAAGTTTGTCCGTATACAATATCTACCATGTCAGTTAAAACAGTGGATAAGATATCATAATTTTCAGTTAAAGACATTACGTCTCCAGTACAACCACTTAAGTGTATGTAACCGATACGTGGTTTTGATGGAGCAGATTTAGGTTTTTCTTCAGTTTTGGTTTCAACAGGAGCTGCTTCTTTTTTCTCTACTTTAGGAGCAGGACTAGATGAACCACCGAACATTTTTTTAATTTTATCTAACATTATTTTACCCCGATTTCTTTTAAAATAATATCAATAGCTTCAGGAATAGCCTTTTCAACTGATTCAGACAAACCAACATCAACATCTGGTATTGGAATAGATTCAGGTTTACAACCTACAATAACAACTTCACATTTCTCAGCGATTTTTTGAAGTGGTTCTTCAACGGTCATTCCATGAGGATTGTCATATTTACCCACCTGCATAACATTAGGGTCAAATATTCCAATGGTTCCAGGTTCATCATCGGATTCTACAACATCAATTACAATTAATTTTTTCCAATTATATTCTTTGTATAACGGGAAGAAATTCATAGGAGCTGCAGTTCCACCATCAATGAATTGAACACTCTCTGGCAAAGTCACATCTTCAAATTTTTCTTTGATTTGATTTACAATATCTTTGTCAAATTCATCTTCAACATAAGCAGTGACTGCTGGATCATAATAGTCATTTTTATCTTCAAAATATTTTTGTAAGAGATTAATAACAATTGGACCGTATCCATCATCTTTAAATAAGATATTTCCGCATCCAATAACAATTATATCTGAATCATAAGGCATTTTTATCCTCCGCGATTTATATTCTCACCATTTCATTTTTGAGAATGGATTTATCTTCATCATCAACAACCATTACGTGAGTAGCACATGATAAACAAGGGTCATATGCTCTGATAACATGTGGTCCATACTCATGATGGAAACCTTCAATAGCAGGTCCCATGGTTGGAATATTCCATGTAGTTGGTACAATAGCAGAGTAGAATCTAGTTCTTCCGTCAACAACTTTAGCCATGTGTACGTTGGTTCCTCTAGGACCTTCAATTACACCAAAACCAAGTTCTCCAGTTCCTCTTTTATCATAACTTACATTAGCTGGAGCAGCAGGATCAATTGCATCTAATGCTTCCATACATGCGTCGTAGTTTACTAACATTTCGTCAGCACGAGCAACGTGTTGAGCATTTACCCCTTTTCCTTTAAATCCAGCGAATTTTTCCATTCTTGCTCTAGGACCAGTTTCAACATTTTCTCCGTTAATTAATGGAATAACGGAACAAGCTTTTTTACCGATTTCAGGGTCATCATACCATGCTTCAGGTAAAACTTCGGAAAATGCATCCATATCGAAATCGTTGGTACCATAAGTTACATCTGTTGCTAATAATGGTCTGTTTACTACACCTAAATCATCAGGTAAACCTTTTTCAACAACACAGTTTTTGATTAATTCAATGTGTTCTTCGAGTTTTGGTCTGAGTGCAGTCATTCTTTCCATTAATCTTTCTTTAGTGAAAGGAGTAATGTTTCTAGCCATTCCTCCAACTCTTACATCAGATGGGTGGATACCTTCACCAGCAATCATGTCTACAACATATTGTACTGTTTTTCTGATTTCACTTACACTGTCAACTGCAGTAGTGAATAAATTATCCGGTACAAAGTCCGGTGCGACTAAAAAATGGTGTATAGCTGCACTGTTAATGTTGTGTGCTGCTAAAGTAGCTTTTCTTAACAATTTAGCTGTTTTAGGAATTTCGATTCCCAATGCCATATCAATTGCTTCTGCTGAAGCCAAAGTGTGAGGAATTGGACAAACACCACAAATTCTTTGACATAAAACAGGTGCAGATTCTGGAGCTTTGTCAAGAACCATTTTTTCTAAACCCCTTACAGGAGTTATACTTAAATACATACCTTTTGTAACTATCCCCTGATCGTCAACTTCCATGACTAATTCGGCATGTCCTTCTTGACGAGTGGTAGGAGATATAACTACTCTATCTTTCAAAATTGTCACCTCAATTATAGAAATTAGAAACTAACAATAATTATATGTATTATCTAAATATAATAACTACTTCTAAAAATTTAATATAGAAATATATATAAGATATAAGTTACTAATCTATATTATTAAAAAGAACATTCAATTTCGAAAGGAGGGAAACAATTGGATAAATCAAACATAATTATTTCAATCATTATAGTGTTATGTGTTGCAGCAGCAGTTGCAGCATATGGAATTACAAATAGTGACAATCCAATATTTTCTGACTTATCCAGTATGTCTGGAAAAACTGGAAATGGACTAGGAAATAACACTACCCTTAACGCAACTGCCGTAGATGGAGGATCTGGATCAGGTAATGATGATACAAGATACTCCAGTGGTTCTGGATCTGGAACTAGTTCCTCAGGTTCTGGAAGTGGTTCAGGATCAGGTAGTGGATCTGGCGGTGGTGGATCCGGAGGCGGTGACACACCAAGTAGTACTCAATTATCATACTCCGAAGCTCAAAGTATTGCAGCAAGTGCTATTGAAGAACCAAGCTGTTCAATCGGAAGTGGATATTACTCCGGAGGATACTGGTACTTTAACGTTATCGATGCAGATGGTAACGTAGTAGATACAATCAGTGTAAACGACCAAACTGGTCAAACTGGAAGAGGATAAATTTAAAATATCCTTTTTTTACTTTTTATTTATAAAAAAAATAGTTAACTATATATAATAAGAACACAATAAATATTATTGTTGTATATGAGGGCCCGTAGCCTAGCTGGATAGGGCGTCGGACTTCTAATCCGAAGACCCCGGGTTCAAATCCCGGCGGGTCCGCTCTCAATATTCTCTTTTTTTACTAAAATATTTTCCTTTAAAAATTAATTTTTATAATTGGGCTTGTAGCCTAGTCTGGAAGGGCGTAAGACTCCTAATCTTAAGATCGAGGGTTCAAATCCCTCCAAGTCCGTTATTTTAGAAATTATCTAAAGTAACAATATTAGGCTTAACTTCTTTTTCAGGCTTTTCAAAAGAAATCTGACCATATTTTCCACCACCACCAGGAGTAACGTCAATTTCTGCATTTCTAAATAGCTTAATTGCATGAGCAGTGTTTATGTCAACCTTTTCAATATCTTTTAAATCAACATTAATCAAAACATCTATTTCGCTTCCAAAAGAATCGATAAGTTTTTGCCATTTGTTTTGAACAGTTTTTGTAGTAACTCCTTTATCATAAACCTGAGCTATTATTTCAGCTAGAGGCATTAAATGAATATATTTTGGTCTAAAACTTGGATGAATAGGCTCATCATAGCTTGCAAGTTCAGATATTCTAAAATCAACACCTTTTTTAATCCTTGCACCACACTCACATTTCATCTTATTTTCCTTTGCAATTGCAGGATCAACTAATTTGTAGCATTTAGTACATGCAGTCATGTGATACTTTCCAAGGTTTGGGACCAACCCATAATTTGCATTAATAGTGTTATGTTTAAAAGCATGTTTTATTGAATCAAATGAAATATCTTTAAGACTAATTTGATTAAACTCCCTACCTAACCTATGTGGCCATGGAGAATGAGCATCAGAATTAGTGAGAAATGCAAAATCTTTAAGTTCAGAAATTTTATCTGCCATGAAAGTATCAGCAGATAAACCTAATTCTACAAAATCAACCTTCTTTTCATAGCAATCGTAAATGCTGTCAAATGATTTGTACATTCCAGTCCATGGAGTAAATGCATGAGCAGGACCAATTAAACAATCATATTCACGAACCATCTCCAAAAGTTCAACACCAGACAAGTTAGTTTTTGGTCTACCATCAACAGTTTTATTTTTAGAAGGTAGTTTTTCAGATAATTCTCTTGCAATATCAATATCTGGAATAATTATTAAATGATGAATCCTGTTTTTTGCTTCAACTTCAGTTGTTAAAACAAAATCCATATCATCCCTATTGTAGATTCCATTACCTGAATAAGTAGTACTCTGCTCAATAATATCCAACCACTTAGGATGAAAAGCATCTCCAGTTCCTAAAATGTTTAAACCTTTAACTTTAGCCATTGGAGCCATATTTTTTATCAGCATATCTTTTGAAGATGCCATTGAAAAACAGCTATGAACATGAAAATCAGCATTTACTAACATAATTAAATGTTATAACTAAAATTATATTTATCTTTATAAGATAACAAGTAAAAAAAAAGTAAAAAAGTAATATATTGGTTTATCCAATATATCTTAAATCATCAGCATTTCCAGCATTAGCTTTGTTAATTAAGTCTTGTTCCATTTGTTGAGCCTTAGCAATCATTTTTCTGGTTTCTTCAGCTCTTTCATCTAACTTATCAGTATTAATTTCAAAGTTAAGTAATAATGATAATTTTTTCAAAATAGCTTCAGCAGACTCAGCATCAATGAAATATCCTGGAGTTTCACCCATAAGGCAAATTCCTTCAATTCCCTGACGGACACCTAAACCTAAAAACAATCCGGAAGCACCAACAATGCCTCCATCATTAGATCTGATTCCAATTTCAGCTTCTTTTAATAATTCAACATTAGCTTCATTGGTAGCAGCACCATAAACGTTAGGATTTTCAACAGGCTGAGGTATAGCCATTCCACCCATAGTGACGATACTACTTATTCCATATCCTTTAACAAACTCTAAAATATCCTGACAGACGAGGTATTGTCCTTCTGGAGATAACGCTTGAGTGTTACCAACAAGAATAATTAAATCTAAATTATCTTCACCAACATCTTTTAAATAATATAGCTCGTTGAGCATATTATCAATAATTCCATCCTCTTTAATAAGAACTTGAGGCGGGAAAGATGGAGAATAGATTTCAGCAAATTTAGTTGCATTTAATTCATCAATCATATGATCTGCAGCTAATTTACCCACATGTCCAAGACCAGGTAATGCTTCGATAAAAATAGGATTGTCTAATTCAATTTCTTCTAAAATATTAATTTCAGCAGCATTCACGGACATTACTCCTTCATTGATTCTCTTTTTAAAATACGACGATATTTTCCATATTTATCCTCAACAGAAAATTTTGGAGGATAAATAACTTTAAGGTTCCCACCGCATTTGGGGCAGGAATCTTTTAAAGTATAAATTCCACATTCAGGACATTTATTCATTTTCATATTCATAAGAATCTAATTATTATCTAACTCTCTTAGGAAAGAACCGTTACCTTCAGATTCTTCAACAACTGCAATACATCTATCAGCTGCAGCTTTAAGAGCTTTTTCAGCTAAGATATAATCAGTAGATTTAACAGTAATCCTGTATCTAGGTGCACCAACACATTGGACTTTGATTTCTTCTTCATCATCGCCATTGTCTTCAGCAGCTTTAAGAGCTTCAATAATAACGTCAACACCATTTGGTACGAAAGTTTCAATATCAACATAACCGCTAATATGAACTTCAGGTGGAGTAATGTTCTTTTTAGCTACATCTGTAATAGCATCTGCCCAATCCTGAGGAATTCCTTCTTCAGTAAGGGATTTAGCACCTTCTTCAGAAGCGGTTTCAAATGCACCATAAACATCACCGAAGATGTCCATAAGGTCATAACCTACTTCATCATAAGCGTCATTTAAACTTTTATCTAATGATTTTGCAGATAATTCTAAGAATTTTTCAGCTTTTTGCTCTATTTTCCAATGTTGGATTTTTTTAGTTCTTTGATCTTCACGGATTCTTTTTAAAGAAGCATCAACATGCCCCTTTTTAGGATTAACTCTGAGAACACGACAAACAATTTTTTGATTTTCTCTAACATGATCTCTGATATTTTTAACCCAACCAGAAGACACTTCAGAAATATGAATAAAAGCTTCTTTGCCCTGATATTCTTCTAATTTAGCAAAAGCCCCGTAATTAAGAACTTTATAAACAGTACCAACAATAAGTTCTCCTTCATCAGGCCATTCTTGACTTTTTCTTACCATATTCTCACCAACATTAACAAAATTATAAAAAATAGTAAAAAATAAGTTTAAACTAGGAAATCTAGTTTAAAACTTTTTCAATGTGTGCAGTGATTTTAGCTTTAGCACCGCGAGATTTGACAAGGGTTTTACCACAAATAATACATTTTACGTCAGATGATGCACGATCAAAGATTACTTGTTCATTGTCACAATCTAAACATTTAACTTTTAAAAAGTTTCCTCTACCTTTACTAACCATGTTAATCACCTATTTAGCTACGAATTCAGGTTTTCCTGTTCTGAAAGATTGTTTGATGTGAGATTTACCACATTCTTTACATTTAAGTCTTAAATCTAATTTTTTAACAGGTTTGTTTCCAGCAGGTAAAGGTCTTGGGTAACCTCTATATCCAGCAGTTACACGTCTGAATTGTCTTTGTCCCCAGGTTAATTCACTAGCTTTTCTTTTTTTAGCAGTGTGAACTTCATGTACTGTGTGTTTTTTACAGTGAGGACAGTATGTTCTTTTTTCTTTTGGTATTTTCATAATTTCACCGAATTAATAAGTCATTGTAAATCTATCTATGAATTTATCTAACTATCAGTAATTGTTTAAAAAACGTAGAGATTAGACTGCATTGTAACGCATCAAGTCTACATACAGCGAAAATCCAAATTATATATAAAATATAATTTTTTATTATCACAAATAGATACATTGAATATATCTATTTATTAAGTTATTTAAATGTAATGGAAAAATAGTTAAATTTTAACTTGTCTACCTTTTCTATTTTTGAAAAATACTTTTGCATTGATTAAAGGTAGTGTTACCAAGTCTTGAGGTCTAAACGGACCGTAAATCTTTTCATCAACCCCAACAATAGGACCAATTTCATCAAAAACTAGCATGGTAACTAATTCTGTGTCTCTTGCTAATTTTTTGGATTCCAAATCATAAAATTCATCCTGCTCATCAAAAGCATTAGGGTTTTCCTCTAAATTTTGAGAAACATTCTTTTTTGGTTCTGCTTTAGGTTTTGAATCGAGTGGATTAATTATTTTTGCTTTGTTAATTTCTTCAAGACGATTTAATACTTCATCTTCAGGCTCATCAACAACAGGTTTACTTACCTTAGGTTTTGAGATTAAAGTATTGGTTTGAGTTTGTTTAGGTACAACAACAGTCTCTTTAACATCTTCATCATCACTTTCAGATAGCTTTTCTAAAGAGATATTTGACCTATGGTTTTTTAATGTGTCAAGTAAAGAGAAATAGAATTTTTCTTCTTCAGGAGTTAAATTAAGAGGGGTTGTATCAACCAAATCAAACTTAGGTTTTCCTGTAAAAACATGATAAGACCTGTGAATATTTAAAACAGCAGCATTGGTAATTTTATGCTCTCTTCTCTCACAAATCTCTGTTGCAATAATCTGGGCTTCTTTAAGCATCCCATGAACATTTGAAAATGGATCACTCATTGCTTCTTTTCTTAGCTCATCTAAATACTCATGAATACTAGCATAAAAGTCTTCTTCTACACGAGCTAAAGTACCGTTATTACGTTCTTTTTTTTGAATTTTACGCAATTCTTGATAAAACTGATCCACTTAATACCATCTCTAAAGTTGTCTTTTGAAAAATAAAAAAAGGATAAACAAATGAAAAATTATTCATCTGTTTCTAATCTAGGAGCAAGCAAGAAACTAAGTTTACCATCACCAGTAACCATATTAAGGGTTAAACTTAATGGCATGTCAGTACCTAAACTAATTTCAGCTTCCTCTGAAAATTTATCTGCTTTAAGCATTTCTCTAATCTTGTCTAATGAGAATAAAGATTTTGCATGTTCTTGAATATTTTCTCCGTGAAGATACTTGATACTTGCATCTCCAAATTCACCGTCAGCAGATGCCATAAAGTAATCCTCATCAACTTGTAAAGCAATCTTATCTGAGAAAATATCAATATCGTTAATTGAATCTTTTAAGATTGAGAAACGTACTTTGAATGTAGTTGGGTGATTAATTTGTGGTGGAACAGGATTATCATATTCCATATCAATTAATCTAATTTTGAAGGTTCTTGTAGCATCACCTTCAAAAGTAATAATAAAGTTACCTTCATCCACAGACATTAAGACTCTATCTTGTGATTTAGCCCTTTTAAGAACTCTCATAAATTCATCAGTATCAATATTGATTTTTTCAGGAACATCACAAATGTATTCATCAAATAAACTAGATTTAAGTTCTAAATGTACGAAAGTTATGTGACTACGATCTAGAGCATCTAATCTCATGCCCTCACTGTCAGTTTGAATTTGAACTTCATCAACAATGGATGAAATAGCATCAAAACTGGTTTTTAATATACTAGAATCACTTAATTCTGCTTTAAACATAAATAATCCTCTTGTAAATAATATGATTAATATTTGTATTTAATATATAATAAGTTTATCTTTTTAATTATTCTTTGAGAGAATCTTGAAGCATTTTGTCTTGTTCTTTACTAAATTGAATTACAATCTTTTTAACTTCACGACTTTCCAAATAAGGAACTTTTTCACTTAATTCTTTTTCCAAGTCACGATTCAACTGCAATCTTTTTTGGACATATTCATCGCCTTCAAAATCCCTGCAATATTGTCTGTTTAAGTTTGAATATTTAGTGATTAAAGGCTGAATAATAGATCCAACATCTTTTTCCAATTTGTCATTAATGATTTTTTGTTTTCTAATATCAGTAACATATCCAAAAACAGTAATGAAAAATCCTAATACAGTTACTGTTAGTGCTGTAACAAAAAATTTACTGTCAAGGAATAGGATAGTTAGAAAAATTCCAACAAAAATCAAAAGAATACCTATTTTTTTCAAATCCATATTAAAACTCCTTAAAAATATTTATAAGTTATTAATATTTAAGCTATCCCATTGATTTTTAATAAATATGAAAATTAAAATTCCACAAACAATAGCTAAAATAGATATAATCATCATAACACCATCATTTGTAAATAAAACATTTCCCGTATCAATTACAACAATCATCTCAGCTATTAGATTATTTAAAAAATGTGCAAAAATTGGAATTAGCACATTATCTGTTTTCAGATATAAAATAGCCATACAAACTGCAAAAATAAATGCAGCAGTCATACTTCCAAAGCTATGTAATATACAAAACAGTAAAGATGAAATAACTATTGAAAATGACAATGGAACAATTAATCTCAGTTTATTTAACAAAACTCCTCTAAAAATCAGCTCTTCACTGATTGGAGAGATAAATACTGTTGCAATAAAACCACCAATAACTAACGCAGAATTATTAATATATACAGAAGATGAAATCAATGGCCTAATAAACGGAAAAGCCTTTAAAATAAAGTTAGATAAGTAAAGTAAACCATATGAAACAAATATATTCAAAATTACAATTAAAAATACTAATTTTAGCGAATCGAATGTAAATACTTTTAATAAATCCTGTTTAAAACTTGAAAAACATCCTCGAAGTTTAAATGTAAAAAATAGAATTATAACAATGTTAATACATACTAAATCAACATCAGACCAGTTTAAAGAAATGCATAATATTTTAACTAAAAAAATGAACAGTACAACAACAAATAAGTCTTTTAAATTGAACAATTTAATTTTTTCGTTAAATAAAGACATAATTATCAAAAAGTCAAAAATTTTACATAAAATAAACTAACACATTAAAAAAATTAAGTTCAAAACTTAATTAATCGTCTTCTTCGAAGATAAAAACATCTTCAATGGCACTTTTACCCAAAATATTAGTAATATGATAGGCTAATAATAAGGAAGGATTGTAGCGAGCGTTTTCTAAAGCGTTGATTGTCTGACGAGTCACACCTGCCAATTCGGCGAGACGTTCTTGAGTCATGCCTTTTTCCTGGCGCAACTGTCGTATTTTTGTTTCCAAATATACCACCTATTAAATACTTAATAGCAATTGGTATTTCTTTAAACAAACAATATATAAATGTTTGGTTAAACAAATCCCTAAATTATTATAGTATTAAATATAAAATATTAATTGTTATTCATATAATTATGTGAGATGATAAAATGGCTATACATCCTATTGAATTTAGATACGGAACTCCTGAAATGAAAAGAATTTGGGAAGAAGAAAATAAATTACAAAGAATGTTAGATGTTGAATCCGCATTAGCTCAAGCAGAAGGTAGACTTGGAATTATACCTCAGGAAGTAGCTGATGAAATTTCAGCAAAAGCTAACACTGATTTTGTTAAATTAGAAAGAATGAAAGAAATTGAAGCAACAACAAACCACGATATTGCAGCTTTATCCAAATCAATTACTGAAGTTTGTGAAAACGGTGCTGGAGAATATGTGCACTTCGGAGCAACTTCAAACGATATTGTAGACAGTTCAAATTCATTATTAATCAAAGATTCAATCATTATTTTAAAAGAAAAATTAGAAAGATTGACTAAAATAATGTTAGATTTAGCAAGTGAACATAAAATGAAAGTATGTATTGGACGTACTCACGGACAACACGCACTTCCAACCACCTATGGAATGAAATTTGCTTTATGGGCAGATGAACTTCACAGACAATACGACAGATTAGAACATGCAGAAGCAAATGTTTGTGTTGGAATGATGGATGGAGCAGTTGGAACTACTGCAGCATTAGGTGAACAAGGTTGGGAAATTCACAAAACCGTTGCAGAAATCTTAGGATTACCAGCAGCAACCATTACAAACCAAGTTGTTCAAAGAGACAACCACGTAGAATTCATTAGCGTATTAGCCAATATTGCAAGTACCTTAGATAAAATTGGACTTGAAATCAGAAGTTTACAAAGAACTGAGATTATGGAGTTAGGTGAATACTTCGATCCTGAAAAACAGGTTGGAAGTAGTACTATGCCTCACAAAATGAACCCAATTACCGCTGAGAGAATTTGTGGTGTTGCAAGAATTGTTAAATCATATGTGAATGCAGCATTAGACAACAACCCACTCTGGCACGAAAGAGATTTAACCAACTCTTCTTGTGAAAGAATCATGTTCCCAGAAAGCTGTATTTTAACTGATTACATCTTAAACTTAACAATTAAATTAATGAGCAATCTTATTTTCTACGATGAAAATATTGAAAGAAACTTAAACTTCACCAACGGTTTAATTATGGCTGAAAGATTAATGGCAGAACTTACCCGTGCTGGAATGGGAAAACAAACCGCATACGGAATTGTAAGGAAAAATGCTATTAAAGCTAACAAAGAAAAATTATTACTTGGTGAATTAATTTTAGAAGACGAAGAAGTTAAAAAATTCTTAACTCAAGAAGACGTCGACAAAATTATGGATCCACACACTTACACCGGATCTATACCAACCATTATTGATGAATTGATTGAACAATCCAAAGAATGGTTTTAAAATTAAAAAATAGAATTAATTGATTATAATATCAATTAATTTTAATTACTTTTTCTTTTTATATCTGGAACATATCTCTTAAGCATTAATGAAAGAGTTATGACAGTTACAGAACTCATTGCCATTGCAAGACCAGCAAGAGCAGGATTAAATGTAATTCCAAATGTAGGATATAAAATACCTGCTGCAATAGGAATCAATATGGAATTATATGCAAATGCCCAGAATATATTTTCCTTAATTCTTCTTAATACTTTCTTGGAAAACTGAATGGAAGCAACTACGTTTTCTAAATTACATTCCATAACGACAATATCTCCACTTTCCATTGCAATATCAGTACCATTACCCATAGCAACACCAATATCTGCCTGTGTAAGTGCCGGAGCATCGTTAATTCC
Source organism: Methanobacteriaceae archaeon (assembly GCA_029219465.1). Taxonomy (NCBI): domain Archaea; kingdom Methanobacteriati; phylum Methanobacteriota; class Methanobacteria; order Methanobacteriales; family Methanobacteriaceae; species Methanobacteriaceae archaeon. The sequence goes on from JAQXTL010000004.1 coordinate 439,770, forward strand.
ATCTCCAACAAATAAAACCTTTTTAGTATTATTTGCCTGAATTTGCTTAACTGTTTCCAATTTAGTTTCAGGAAGAACACCTGCTTTTACATTGTCAATTCCAACTTCTTTTGCTACATTTAGTGCAGTAGATTCGTTATCTCCTGTTAACATGTATGTTTCAATGCCCATTTTATGCAATTCTTCAATGGTTGTTTTGGAATTTGATTTTATCTTATCAGATAAGCTTAAAATACCTTTTACATTGCTATCTTTAGCTATAAAAATAATGGTTTTGGATAGCTTTTCAAGTTCATGATATTTATCAACAATATCTTTTGAAACTTCAATATTTTCAGCTTCCATTAAAGCCAAATTACCTGCAACAACAACATTTGAGTCAATTTTAGCTTTTAAACCCTTACCGGTTACATTTTCAAATTCACTAGTGTTGTAAAGATTAATTTCCATCTCATTTGCTTTATTTACAATAGCTTTAGCAATTGGATGTGTTGAATTTTGCTCTACACTTGCTGCAAGTTTAATTAACTCTTCATCTGAAATACCAAAGCTTATAATATCATCAACTTCAGGTTTTCCTTCTGTAATTGTTCCTGTTTTATCAAATGCTGCAACATCAATTTTACCTGCATTTTCTAAGGTATCTCCGTTTTTAATAAGAATACCAAATTCTGCTGCTCTTCCAACACCTACAGTAACTGCAGTTGGAGTTGCAAGACCTAATGCACATGGACATGCTACCACTAAAATGGAAATAAGGCATGTTAAAGAGAATAGCAAAGTAGCCCCAAGTACAAAATACCAGATTATGAATACTATAATTGCAATTGTTAAAATAACTGGAATGAAGTAACTTACAATAGTATTTGCAAATTTTTGAACCGGAGGTCTTGAGGATTGTGCTTTTTCAACTAAACGGATAATGTTTGAGAGAACTGTTTCTTTTCCGATTTTTTTAGCTTTAATATAAAGAACACCATCCTGGTTGATAGTTCCTGCAAAGACTTCTTCACCATCGTGTTTAACCTTAGGAATCGGTTCACCATTAATCATTGATTCATCAACGTAAGACTCTCCACCAATTACATCTCCGTCAACAGGAATCTTCTCACCAGGTTTTACAAGTAACAAATCATCTAAAACAATATCTCCTATGGATACTTCTTTTTGAGAGATGATTTGGCCGTTTTCCATTTCAATAGCTGTTGCAGAAGTTGGCTGAAGTCCGATTAATTCTCTTATTGAATCAGAAGTTTTCTTTTTAGCTCTTGCTTCTAAATATCTACCAATCATTAAAAATGATGGAAGCATTACTGCAGAGTCATAAAACATGAAAGTGGAATCTAGAACAATACCAAATGTTCCAAGAATACTTGAGACATATGCAACTAAAATTCCCATTGAATACATTACGTCCATGTTTAGGTTTTTATGGATTAATCCGTTCCAACCTGCTTTTAAAATAGGTAGAGAAATGTAAATAAATGGCCCAATACTTACAATCAATGATAAAAGACCCATTGCTGAGATATTAGTTTTCCATGATTGATTTAAACCGTGAATTAAACCCATAAGAGGGTCCCATCCACTAAACATGAGAACCATTAAAATGGCTGTAAAAATTATACCAACAATAATTCTAGTAAGTTTATCTTTTAAGTCATGTTGGTAGATTTCCTCTTCATCGATTTCAATTTGACCTTCAATTCCTAAAAATTCAAAGCCTAATGATTCAATAACTTTTTGGACTTCATCCATATCCACTTTTGATGAATCATATCTGAGTTTTGCAGATTGAGAAGTCAAATCTGCCTTAACATCAAAAATACCATCTAATCTGATTAAGAAGTTTTCTACATTCATTGTACAGGATGCACAATGCATACCCTGAATTCTTAAAGTCACTTCATCACTGTGAAGCTCAAAACCTAAGTTTTTAACTAATCTTTCTATTTCATCATAGGAAATCTTTTTAGGATTGACCTTAATATGTAACTTATTTGCCGCAAGATCAGCATCTACTTCTTCAACACCTTCAATTTTTCCAAAGGTTTTGTTAACACTTAAAACGCAAGAAGCACAATGCATTCCTTCAATCGGCAAATCCATACTTTTAAGTTTTGCCATATTATCACGACCAAAAACAATTATTTAACTAATACTCCATCCTGGAATACATTTAAAATATTATCATTATTACTTAAAACAGAAATATCGTCCAAAGGATTGGAATTAACTAAAATTAAATCTGCAACATGATTCTTTTTAACCTGACCAATATTGTCCTGGCCTAAAAATTCAGCTGATTTTATAGTTCCACTAGCTATTGCTTCAGTCTCACTCATCCCAATATCAGTTAAATGAACTAATTCTTCTAAATTATGTCCATGAGGAATAACACCACTATCAGTGCCCATTAAAATGTTTACGCCTTCCTGATATGCAACAGCAATATTTTCCTTGTGAACTTTTACGATTTCTTTTAATTTTGCGGTTTTTTCACTAGCATAGTTATCCCATGCCGGAAAACCGTTTTTATATAAAAATTGATGAACTAAAAGTGTTGGAACTAAACTAACATTATTTTTAGCCATTTTACCTGCAGCTTTTTTATCAATGAATGTTGCATGCTCAATTGATGAAAATCCTGCCTTAATACAATTATTAATTCCTTCTAAACTATGACAGTGAGCTGAAACTTTCATGTTACTTGATCTTGCTTCAGATACAATAGTTTTAAGTTCCTTTTTATTGAATTGTGCGAAATTAGGTGAAGTATTGGTTGTTAAAACTCCTCCACTACACATTACTTTAATAAAATCAGCACCTGCTCTTTTAACTTCACGAGTCTTTTTTAATACTTCTTCAACACCATCACATCTTCCTTTTGGAAATCCCGGATACATTATTTCCATATCCCATCCAGATGGAAGAAGTAAATCAAAATGTCCTCCAGTCATTACAAGAGGAGTTATTGACAAGTGAATCTTTGGAGCGATAAATAGTTTTCTTTGTTGAGCCAATTTAAAACTTAAATCAGCAGATCCACAATCTCTAATTGTTGTAACACCAGCATTTATTGTCTGTTTTGAGTGAGGAACTGCATTGTAAAAATGAATTCCTAAAGGATTTGCCATGTTTTCTTCTTTGTGAAATCCTTTTGCAAAAATATGAGTATGACAGTCAATAAAACCTGGAAGTAAATAGTTATCCTCACCATCAATTACCATGCAATCATTAGATATTTTATCATGAGTGATTGTTTTAATTAAGTTATCTTCAATTAAGACGTTTTGGTGGGTTTTTATATCCTCACCAGGAGTTATAATGTTTACATTTTCAATTAGAGTTTGCATAAAATCATCTATAAAATTTCAATTGTTCCATTGTCTCCGTCAACTTCAACTAAAGTTCCGTCAGTTAATTCTTTAGTATTTGAGGGTGTGTCAACCATTGGAATATCAGACATAATAGCTCCGGTTGCAATAATAGGTTCTGCATTTAAACAGATAATAGCATTTGGAGCAGTATTGTTCTTCATCATTTGAAAAATAACATAAGAACCAACAGTAGAACCTTTTCCACCAGGAATAAATAAAACTTTATCTTTAATGGATTGTCCTTTTAATTCATGATTTGGATCAATTACAATACCAGTTTCAGGATCTACACCACCAAGAAAACTAATTGGTTCTGAGGAAGTTATTAATTCTCCTTTTCCTTTTCCTTTTGCAATATTTCTACAACTAATCATAAAAATCACTTAAATAACATCTTTTTTCATTATTTCTCTTAAAACAGCAGTTGCATAAGAACCTTTATCAATTGAAAATTCGCATAAAACACCATCATCTGTTGGAATAGCTGATGCATCCCATACCTGGAATCTCATAGCTCTTCTAAGACCATGGCTTCCTAAACGCGGCATTTTTGGAACTTCAAAGTCTGCTTTTGTAATATTATAATTCTTTAAAATATCCTCTTCCATTTCTCCGACAGCCCCTCCTGCAAAAGGAACTTTAGTACCATACAACGGACAGGTAGGACTAGCTTCAAAATTATCAATCATTTCCTGGAATTCTTCAGGAGTTTTATCACGAACAATATGTTCTTCCGTATCAATAATGATATCTCCCTCAATGTATTTGTTCATTCCCATCTCAACTCTTTTACTTACAGCTTCATTAAACAAATATGATTGATAAGCATGAACAAACATTCTTTGAAGAGGTTTAGGAAGTGCATGTAAAGCATTCATATATGATTTATCAGTTAATTCTCCTCTTTTTGAATCTCTGATTAATTCCTTAATCATCATTTTTTCATAACGCATTCCTTTACCCATTAAGTTAAGAGATTCTTCAAGGTTTCCATCATCATATGCCTGTCTTGCCATTTGGTTTTCTTCAGATTCATCATCCTGAGGATTACCAATATAAACTCCGACAGCCTTTTCTAAGTCATTTTCAACTAATGCTTCACCTACTAAATGTGTAATAGTTCTAGGTTTTCCAAATCTCTGCCATCCAAAGTAATTTGGAACACCAGTACGTTGTAATTTAGCTAAAACTTCATTTGCAACATCTGCACTTTTTTCAATATCATCCAAATCTTTAACAAGAATCCTGAATTTATTTCCTCTAAGTTGTCCCATTCTAAGCTTTTTGCGACCACGGACAACTTTTAAAAAATCAGTTTTATAAATATCTAAAGCTTCAACCTGGTTTAATTGCTCTTCAGAATCCATGTTTGCAATACAAATCCATTGACGGGTGATTGCTTTTTTATCTTTCATTCCAGCAAAACCCATTCTTTTTCTTGAAATATGCAAATCACGAGCAATATCCAAAACAACATCAAGTGTGGTTCTTCCTAACTTTTCAATCCACACATAAACATTAGGTCCTTCGCCATCAGGAATAATTTCAGGAATTTCTTCAACGTAAAAATCTTCATATTGGTTTCTAATTGTTCCACCAATACCCTTTTGAGATGTAACATAAGTATTAGCATTTAACATAATAATCACGGAAATAAAAATGCCCTGGCCGGGATTTGAACCCGGGGAATGGGATCCGCAGTCCCATGTGTTATCCAAACTACACCACCAGGGCTAATCAAAATAAGATAACATATAATTTTATGATTTTAATAGTATTTAATAATTACCATACAAATAAAATATATGAATAGTTTCCATAGTCCCTAATTGCTACTGAAACATTACCAGCATTAGAATAATCACCATCTGATGATAATACTTTATTATTTAAAATATTAGTCTCACAAAATCTGTAATTTGTAAGATTAAGGCTCTTAAATTTGTTTTTAGAAATTTCACAAACTTGTCTTATAGATTCTTTTGAATTTTTATTTTCAATGAGTATTTTAGTTATATCCCCAAGAAATGTTCTGTCTTCAAAATCAACTTTTCCGCTTAATATTTCCATTATATCCTGAGCATTTTTTATTTTTTGAAAATCGTAGGAATAATCTGAACTTGGCGTGGAAATTGCAGTATTAATAATTAAAACTACCATTAAAACTAGAAAAACTGCAAGAATTGCATCTACTATGTAGAAATATCCTTTTTCATCCATCATGAATGAAAATTAAATTTTAAAATATTAAAAAAATAGGTAAGTGTGCAAAAATTAATTTGCACGAATGTGTTCAATAACTTTTTCTTTTTTAGCAATAGCTGCATCAGAAGCTCTTTGAACTTTTTGTTTCATTTCTTCAAAGTCTTCAGGAGTGGTTTCACCAACTAACTTTTTGATTTTAGTGTAAGCAGCTTCTCTAAATAATGGAACAAGTTTTTCTTGGGTGGAATCTTCTTTAATTAAGATAGGTTCACCGGAATTGTTAACTTCCCCAATTTCAGAAATTGCAACATCGTATTTTCCAACAGCCTTTTTAATGTCACCAACAATTTCAGGAGGTGCAATTAACATTAAGGAGTCAGTTGAAACACCTAATGGGTCAATGTTTAATGTTTCAAGCATGTTTAACACATTTGGAGCAACCATTTGTCTGATTTCTTTTTCATAAAACTCTAAACCAACACCAGTAGTATTGGAAATTTCATGAGCATCTCCTCTAAGACCACCATTGGTTACATCAGTCATTGCGTGAATGTCTTTTACAAGATCAGCTTCAAATAATGCGTGGGAAGCTTGAACAAAGTTTACATTCATTGTATCCCATACAACATCGAAAAATCCGTTGTATAATGCTGTTGTGGTAATTGTTCCTCCACCAGAACCTTCGGTTAAAAGAATTACATCGCCTTCAGTTGCACCTTTTCTTGCTGTTGGAGGATGGTTTGATACACCGACACTTCCAACTGCTGATACAAATCTGTCACCTAAAACCATGTCTCCACCGACACGTAAGGTACTTCCAGCAACAATAGGAACATCTACAAGTTCAGATACTGCTGCAACACCTGCTGTAAAGTCAAATATTTTAGCAACATCTCCGTCATCAGCTAAATGAACATCACTTAAAATTGCAACAGGATCAGCACCCATTACACAAACATCTCTAAGTGTTGCTCTTGTTACGTGAAAACCACCTAAAAATGGATATTCGCTTAAACGTGAGTGGATTCCATCAACTGCAGTAGTAATATAAACTTCATCATCTTTTGCTTTTGCTTTAACAACTCCACCATCGTCTTGTTCTGAGGGATTTACAAGTGATGCTGTGTTGGTTGATGATACAATTTCAGCGATTTTTCTGTGAACAAAAAAGTCACCTGCACCACGAGATCCAACTCCCATTTCACCCATTAAAACATCAGCTTTGTTTACATTAGCTATTTCTTTTAAAAATTCATCATCGCTTTCTTGTAATTTGAGAGTTGTTGAAACTTCGTCAATTACTGCTTTTGCCATTTCAACAGAGTTTTCTTGTGAAATTTTTTTATATTCTTTAATTCTTACAGCTAAAATTTCTGCAAGATCATCATAATCATAATCGTCAATTCTTGCTCTTACAAATCCTTCAATATCCATAATTAAATCTCCAAATTAGTGAAATTCTTTAAAATCCTAAGTCCTGCTACACCACTTTTTTCTGGGTGAAACTGTGTTGAGAATAAATTATTTTGACTTAAACTAGCTACAACTTCTCCACCATATTCACAAACTCCAGCAATGATTTCATCATTATCAGGAACAACATGATATGAGTGTACAAAGTAGAAGTATTCTCCATCAATACCTTCTAAAATAGGAGAATTATTGCAGACTTTTAGTTTATTCCAACCCATGTGAGGTATTTTAACATCCCCAGACAATAATTCAGCGTGTCCTTTAAATAAATCAAGTCCTTTAACATCAGGTGCTTCATCACTTGAACTTACCAATGCCTGTTGGCCAAGACAAACTCCTAAAAACGGTTTATCATCATTAACATGTTCGTGAATAACATCTTCAAATGGTTTTAAGTTTTCCATAGCGCTTCCAAATGCACCTACACCAGGTAAAACCAAAAAATCACTATCAGCAATTACCTGTTTATCATCAGTTATTTGAAATTCTGCACCTATCTTTTTAAATCCGTTAGAGATGCTTTTTAAGTTTCCACTTTTATAATCTATAATTGTAATCATTCGTTTAACCATCCAATAGTTGATCTAATCATTCCACCGAAATCAGAAAATACAATTTTATCAGTTCCAAGAGTTTTTGAGTGTGCATCAAGTTCTGCAACAACATGGTCATATCCTAAGTCTTTAAGTGGTTCAACCAAACGAGGTCCATCAGTTATTGCAATGGATTCCACATCAAACTCTTCAATTGGAAATGCGTGAGGAACACCGAAAACAACAATTAAATCCAATTCTTCATCTTTTAAGTAGTCTGCTGCCACATTAGCAGTTATTGGATATTCATCAAGTCCTCCAGTAATATAATCTATGTCCATTGGAAGTTCATCTTTAATATTTTTTGCATGATTTCTGATTCTTTCAAGTCCTATATTTTCATCAAGATTTGCTACAATAATTGGTTTGTTATCTTTATTGATTTTTGTATAATCAAAGTTAATAATATCTGCAAAAAGATATGAAGTTTCCTTTTTAACATTATGCACAAATGCGACTTTTTTACCGTCTTTTATGGCACCAACAAGTGTTTTAGCAACACTTTCCTTAGAATCTCCAAAGTTAGGTTTTATGTATTTTCCCTGAGCCATACCTCTTGTTTTTTCAACTTCAGTAGCTTTTTCAAGCATTTCAATTTGCCTTTCAGCTTCGCTTTCAGGAATAACACCACATTCAACAGCAGATTCTAAAACCATAATAGCTCCAACAGTATTGTCCCCTTCACCAGAACCCCCATGAGATTCTACAGGAATAACAGTACATGGTAAATCAGCATTGGAAATTGCTTCTTTTAAATCTTCACCAATAATCATACTTGCACAGGTACCGACAACACCCATTAATTTTGGATTAAACATGTCGTAAGCTTCAATTAAGGTTTCTTCAAGCTTTTCACCAGCACCTAAAATAAAATCATTTTCAGCCATTGCAGTTGTTAAGACCCTAACGCCATCGCTTTCTAAAAGTCTTCCAGTTCTAAAACAACAACCATTTGGCCCGTGCATAATAATAACATCAACATTCATGTCCCTTAATGTATAAAGAGACGCTGCAATTGGACTTGGTCTTGGATGCATATTTTTTCACCTAAATAATTTAACAAATTATTATTTAAAATTCTTAATTAATATAATTATACAATTAATAAAGATATTTCGTCTAGAATTTAAAAAAATATCAATATGAAAATATCAACAAAACAATAAATAATTTAAGTAAAAAGAATTATAATTATTAAAATATTATTTGAAATAGTGAGGATAAAATGAATTTAAAAAAATCTGTATACGAAGGATCGAAGCGTATTTTTTATTTAGATGCATTGCGTGTTATGGCAATTAGCTGTGTAATCTTAATTCACGTTTATGCAACTATGAGAATATTTATTTTAAACGAATACACCGTACCAACATTCAATTGGATTATAACCTTAATTTTAGGTAGTGTTCCTAGAATTGGAGTTGACTTGTTCTTGATACTATCTGGAGCATTGTCTTTAGGTAGAGTTTGGGAGATAAAACCATTTTTAGGTAAAAGATTACCTCGTATTATAATGCCATTTGCATTTTGGAGTATTGTACTAACTATATTTTTAGTAGTTATCTCACCATACTTTGCAAACATAACTCTTCCTGCAGATGTGCTTACACCTGGCGGATTTTTAGCATTCTTTTATGATTACATCATGGTAGGTAAATATTCTCAACAAAATTGGTTCTTCTGGATGATTTTAGGAACTTACTTCATTATGCCTATTTTCAACAAATGGATTTTACATGCAGATTTTAGTGAAATTGAATACTTTTTAGTATTCTGGTTAGTAACATGTTTGTTTGATTACACTTTAATGATGCCATGTCCAATCAAATTATCTTACTTTACAAGTCCAATCGGATTAGTTGTATTAGGATACTACTTAAGACATACAAAAAGAAAATTACTCAACAATCCTCATTTCGGATTAGTCTTAATTGCTATTTCAGTTATAATTACAGGTATTTTAGGATACCAATATTCAAGCCCAACAGAAATGTTTGCATTTAACAGATATTCAATTATCTGCGCTATTACAGTTATTGGAGTTTGTATCGTCTTTAAAAATTATGATAAATTGAAAATATATGGATTAACAAAAAAACTTAACGGAAGTTTCATAAGTACTGTGTTTGAAAATTCCGTTTTCTCAATAGCAAAATACAGTTATGGAATTTATTTAATTCATGTAATTGTACTTGTATTAATCAAAAATCCATTATTAGCATTTTGTAATTCATATAAAATAAGCTTCATAGCAATATTTGTTTTATGTATATTATGCTCATGGGCAGTTATGGCAATATTAAACAGAGTTCCTTACGTAAACAAAGTAATTGGAGCTAAATAGTTGTAAATCATATGATTTATAACTCTCTTTTTTTGTGATTGAAATATTGATATAACAATAATAACTTACTATAATATGGTGATGAAATGAATAAAAACCATATTATAATCATTATCTTACTAATAATTATTTTTGCCTTATTGGAGGAATATTCTTTATTAGTAATGCTCCAGACAAGCCTGTTATCTACAACAATACAATTCCAGGAGTTGGAACATTTAACACAACAAATGTGACTAATTTTACATTAAGTAGCAGCAGTAATGATCTACAAACAGATTATTTAGCAAATGACAGTATTTCTCAAATAACTACAAGTAGCAGCAGTTTAATAGCTCAAAATACAAAAGAAATGGCTGAGAGAGTCAATGATTCTGCAAAAGGCCATACTATATACAAAGACACTGCAAATATTGGAGAACACAAAGGAGAAGTTAGATATTTTTCAATTTTGGAAGATATGGACAAAGGCCAATACATTATGGTAAGTACTGGAGATTACAATCTGACCTGTATGATTGTTGATAGTTTCAAGATATTCTAAAACAAACACGACCATCCCATTTTATCCCATGCTTCTTTATTCAAGTTAATAACCTTTATTAAGAAATATGTACAAATCATAACTCATAAGTTAAATTTGCGCATTATAACGGAAATTATTATCCAACAAGACATCAGGAGGTTTTGTAGTAAAATAACTAATGTTATAAACAACAATACGCAAATTAAAAGGGAAAAAGATGAAATTATGATAATATACATTTTATTATTCTTACTAACAATTTTAATTCCAATTGTGTTGCATTTAAAGTATGGTCGTGACGAAGAATTAAAAACAGAGATAATTTCTCAAAGAGAATTGCCCTCACACGACCATCCAGTTATTATTAATGGTATTTTTCGCCAAAACTACGGGAATAATATTGGGGATCCTAATTTAAACGGATTTAAAGCTGGAATGTACGAGTTAGTGAGAAAAGGGTTTTTAGAATTTGATGAAAATGAAAAACATGTTGTTTTAGATTTAAATTTAAAAAGATTCAGTTTTAGAATCAATCATGAGTATTATAAACTCCACAAATCAGAATTATTTGATTTTAAAATAAAAATGATGGAGATATTTGAAAAAATAAGTGAAAATGACATTGTTCATTTTGAAGATATTAATAAAGACGACTTTATGCTTCTTTTTGAAAGCTGGCAGGCTTCAGTTAGAGACTATTTAAAAGAAACTGACGAAGTAAAAAACTACCATAATTCAAACGGTGAAAAGATGGCATTCATATACTGTCTCGTCTGTTTGAACTTAAATTCTGTACTTTTTGTACTTTATAGTGTATTTGGAATAACTATGGGTTATGAATTTTCCCTAACAACTTTCCTGATAATATTCGGATTCCAATTATATTTCATGGCATTGACATTTGTACTTTTACTTTATAGAACAAAATTATTTGATAAATGGACTGCATATGGTGTGGAATGCCGTGAAAGATGGAGAAAATTTGGAGAACATCTTCAAGATTCAACAATTATTGATGAGTATTCACCAAAATATATGAAAATGGGATGATTTGTGGGTTTACTCAGTAGTTCTTGAAGTAAATAAATCAGCACCACCAAAATCATCTGGGCAGAACTAGAAGATTCCCTTATTGATTAAATAAACTCCAAATAAGATGAACAATAATGAGAGGTTTAAAACTGTAAATACAATAAGGTATTTAGTTTTAAATTCCTCACACTCATCAACAAGAAGTTTATAGGAAATAAGATTTGCCATAGAAGCAATTAGAGTTCCAAAACCACCAATATTGATTCCAATTACAATAGCTTCGTAATTACTGCTAAAACCTGTAAGAAGCATTGCAGCAGGAACATTGGATATAAATTGAGATGCAATTATTCCGCAAATTACTTCATTTCCTAAAATAAAACTTTTGAAAAACATTGTGAAAAATGAAATCCTTTCAAGATTACCTATTAAAATGAAAAGGGCAATGAAAGTCAAAAGCAAATAATAATCAACACCAAAAAATACTCTTTTAATAAAATTATCCTTATCTACTTCTATTTTATTTATTTTAGGCAATTGAACAGGTTCACTTTTAATAAAAAATATTATAACTGCCATAAATATTACAGATACTGCAATATATGGCATCAACAGGAATAGAAATGATAAAAATCCAATACCAGATACTGTATAAAGCACAATATTGTGTGGCGCACCTATTGGAAGAACCATACATCCAACATTAGCAGCAATAGTCTGCAGACAAACTGTTAATATAATTAAATCTGTACGATTTACTTTTTTTAGAGCTAAAATTGCAAACGGAACAAAAATAATTAAGGAAACATCATTTGTTATGAAAATTGAACTAAAAAAACAAATGAAAACCAATGCCAAAACTAATAATCGTGCATTATTTATTCTTTTTAGGAGTTTTCGAACCAATATCTCAAATTTTTTAAAACTTCAACAACAACCATAATTACAAAAAGTAAGATGATTGTGTCCCAATTAATGTAATTTAAGTATTCAATACTTGGTTTAACAAAAAAACAAGAGAAGATAGCTAATATTAATGATATAAAAAAGACTATCTCTTTTTTAAAAAAATCAAAAATATCAGCATTACTTTTCATATTATCTTTATGAATTATCTAATCTGCATCTTCATCAAGAGTTTCTAAAAGAAAACTCACAGGTCTAAATCCGTCATTACAGGAAATCATTGCAGATTTTTCATTTTTCATCCATCCATCATAAAAATCAGAAGCACCATTAGATAATGCTAATACAAATGGAGAAACACTCTCCCAAGCACTGTCACAAAAATCATCCGGTTTTAACCAGCCGTTAGCTATGAAAACCTGACCTTCTTCAACAATACATTCATGTTCTAGAGGATTTTCATATTTTTCAATTAAATCATCGTGTCTGACTTTTCTCATAACAGTAATTTTTACTTTTTTCATAATGCCACCAAATCACTTTTTTCGTAACGATTGTGTCCTTTAAGACTTTTTTTATACTTCCAACATTTAATTGCATCATCTAAAGACCTATCTTCATTATCTTCGAAGAAATCTCTAATGTATTGGTTGTATTGGAATTGTTTACCTATTGTAGTTTTCTGTTTTGAATTTTGAAGATCATAATAAGCTTCAATAGCATCCGCATAGGTTTTATCAGGATTTGATTTGATCCATTTTTGGAAATTAACTTTAAATTTAAAGCCTTTACCTATTTCTTTTTCAAAGAATGCTCTTTTATCTTCACTGCATTTGAAATTTTCACCTAGTTTAGCATTTAAGCCAATTTCACCGGAAGATGACTTAACTGACTTTTTTGATGGTTCGCTAAGCTTTTCACCAGTAGCTAAATAATGAATAATTCTGTTTTCCAATTCCTGTTTGCTACCACTGACTTTTAAATTGTTGCTTCTGCAAAAATCCTTTAATTGTTCTTTTAAAAAGTAATATTGCTTAAACTCATCAGGAGTTAGATCTGAAGTTAATTCAACCATAATAATCTAATCCATTAAAATAAAAAAAGAAAAAAGGAATTATCCTTTTGTAATAATACTAATAATGTCTCCGTCTTTTAGCTCATAGTCACTTGCAACACGCATGTTTCTTCTTGCATCAACAGCGTGCATGAACTTATCACCGATATCTGTGTGAACAATATAAGCTAATTCACGAGGAGTAGCACCATTTGGAACTAAGAAACCATCAGGCAATACATTGCCTTTTTGGTCTGTGTATTTGTGTTCATCTTGAACCGGATAAACAACAATTCTGTTTAATAATTCGAAAATACCATAATTTAAAGCATCTTGTACCCCAGTACTTCCATATTTATCTAAGATATTGGTTTGAATGTATTCAAGTGCTTTAAGCTGATTTGGATTTAATTTATCAGCATCTAAGATTTCGAAATGGTCATCACCAGAAACATAGGAAATTAAACCTGCTTCTGCTGCTTTAACAAGAGCAATTTCAGACTCTGCAGAGGTTGCAATTACATTAGGATATTTTTCTTTAATTCTTTCAATGTTTTCAGCAGAATTTGGAAGGTCTGCTTTATTTGCAATAACCATCATCGGTTTAGCTATTTTTAAGATATTTCTGGTTAATTCAATTAAATCTTCTTCTTCCCATTTATTATAATCAGGATCAACAGTTCTTTTAGCTTCAATAATATCTTCAATTGCTATTCCAGTACCAGATAGCTGGTCAAATAATACTTTTGCAATATCTAAATGCTCAGCACCAACTTTTCTAATAAGTCTTACCCAGTTTCTTGATAAAATTCCATACATCCACATTACAATTTCTTCTTCCAAAAATTGAATGTCTTCTAATGGATCATGACTTCCAGGATCAACTGGATTTCCCTCAAGGTCAGTAGAACCTGAAGCATCAATAACATGAATGAAAACTTTAGCTTGCATTAAATCATCTAAAAACTTGTTACCTAATCCTTTTCCTTCATGAGCTCCAGGAACAAGTCCTGCAACATCAATTAATTCTATTGGAAGTAATCTTTTTCCATCAATACAAATTGAATTATGAGGATTACAGGTAACTTCTAATTCTTTACATGGACAATCCTTAATTACGTGAGCAACAGCTTTGTTCGCATCAATTGTTGTGAATGGATAATTAGCCATTTCCACAGCAGATGCTGTTGCTGAATTAAAAAAAGAGGATTTCCCTACATTTGGTTTTCCACAAACTGCAATTTGAAGCATAATAATCACTTAATAATTTATAACATCTTAATTTATGTTTTTAAAATTATAAATAGTTTCAGAATGATATAGTATTTTAATGACACAAAAAGATATTGACACTCCATCCGCTATGAGAATCCGTCAGGGAATTCAGGATGCTATAACATACTCACTTCCGGATAAAAAATTCGATTCAAGTAAAATTGAGGTGGTTGAAATTGATATAACCATTGACAATCTTGGATGGAATTTTAATAATTTAAGGATTTTAAACTTGACAGATATCCATTTAGGACAATGGATTAATCCAGAATACTTGGATAAACTCATAGATTATGTAAATACACTAAATGTTGATTTAGTTACATTGACTGGAGATTACTTTTCCTATGTCACCAAAGGATATGAACAATCCCTGCAGGACTCCTTTAAAAAAATAGAATCCAAATATGGAAAATTTGGAGTTTTGGGAAATCATGACCATTGGATGGGAAGCAAAAAAGTTCGAGACATCTTTACCAATTCAAATGTCATAGATTTAAGCAATGACGTTTACACACTTGAAAAAGATGGTGAATTTTTAAATATATGTGGTGTTGACAGCTGTACTGTTTGTGCAGATAATTTAGATAAGGTTTTAGCTAAAATGAAAAAAGATACTCCAAGTATTCTGCTTGCTCATGAACCTGACTTTGCTAAACAATCATCTCAAACTAACAGATTTGATTTGCAAATTTCAGGTCATTCCCACGGAGGACAATTCATTATACCTAAATTTGAAACAACACCATTTAGAGGCCCAAATTCCAGAAAATATCCTGTTGGAATATATGAAGTAGGAAATATGATACAATATACAAGTAAAGGATTAGGAACTAATTCCTTTAGATTAAGAGTAAATTGTAAGCCTGAAATTACAATTATTACTCTAAAAACAAATAAAAAACAGGAAATCCTGATAAAATGAATCTCTACAGTTACATTAAAGCGGCTCCAAACTTAATACTATTTTTAATAGTGAATATGATAGTCATTATAGAAATGACTCAGTTATGTGGTGATTTTAAAATTGGTGATTGGGACAATGCATTTTTTATTGTCATAGCCATGAACATAGGATACACTCTCCTATGGCCTTTTTTTAGAAAATACTTTATGAAATTTATGGTCATGACATTTGGACTTGGAACCATACTTATTGACGGGATTATATTCTACATTGCATGTTTTTTTATCCCAGGAGTTTCTGTTGGTCCTTACGCAGCAATTGAAGTTCCAATCGTAATATCCCTTGCAACTACACTTGTTGCAAATATAACAAATACAAATCAATTTGACAAATACCTAAATAAAATCATTGAGCATATTCCTAAAAAAGAAAGTGAGCCTAAAAATCCTGGAGTCATAATGCTTGAAATAGACGGGCTTTCCATCAATATTCTAAAAAAAGCTATGGATAAAGGCTTAATGCCAACACTTAAAAGCTGGATTGACAATGATACTCATAATTTAAAAGGCTGGGAAACAGACCTATCATCTCAAACAGGAGCAAGCCAAGCTGGAATTTTACATGGGAATAATGAAAATATTGTAGCTTACAGATGGGTTGAAAAGGAAAATAATAATCAGATTGTTGTATCTGGGAAATTAAGCGGTGCTCCATTAGTAGAAAAAAGAATCAGTAACGGTGAGGGATTACTTGTTAATGGAATAAGTATCAGCAATATGTTTTCAGGAGACAGTAAAAGTGCACCATTAACCTCATCAAGATTAGGAAAAATAACAAATATCAACAATGAAACCTTAAATACTGTATTTTTAGATGCATATAACTTCCAGAGAATATTTGCAATGTTTATATGGGATATTTTGGTTGAGCTCAAATCTCAAGTCAAACATTACGTAAAAGATATTAAACCTCGTCTTAGACGTGGAATAGTTTATGCTGCAGTAAGAGCAGGAGCGAATGTTGTTCTTCGTGAAGTTGCAACAAATATCTTAACTGCAGAGATATTGAAAGGTGAAACAGACACAGTTTATTCTACTTTTATGGGATATGATGAAGTTGCTCACCACTCAGGAACTCAGGATGAAGATGTATGGCCCGTTTTAAGAAAAATTGACTTGCAAATCCAAAGAATAAATTCAATTATTGAAATGAGTGACAGAGAATATAAACTCGTTATTTTATCTGATCACGGACAAAGTAACGGTGCAACATTTAAGCAAAGATATGGAATAACACTTGGAAATTACGTTAGAAGCTTACTTCCTGATGACATAATGGTTTATAAAAATGAATACAATATTGACCACTTTAGAGATGCAATTATTGGTGAAAATAAACAGATTAAAACCATTAAACAAAAAATGGGAAGTTTACGTACTGATATTCTTGATGACAATACTTATGTCCAAAACGTTAGGGGAGGAATGGAAAATAGAAAACCCGCAATAATTTTTGAAAACGAAAGATATCTTAATTTGAAAAAAAGATATTCCAATAGCTTAGAATACATTACTGGACATGAAAGTACCCAGCAAAGTACAAAAAAGGCAAAAGATTCAGAATTAATTGTAATGGGATCTGGAAATCTTGGATTAATTTACTTAACACAGTGGAAACAACGCTTAACCTATGAAGAACTTGTTATGTTATTCCCTGAATTGATACCGGGACTTGTAAAACATCCAGGAATTGGATTTATCTTGGTAAATTCACTTACAAACGGTGGAATGGTTATTGGAGAAAACGGAATTTATTACTTGGAAAATGATAAAGTAGTAGGTGAAAATCCAATAGCTAAATTTGGTAAAAATGCTGCAAGACACCTTAAAAGACAAAATTCATTTGACAACATGCCAGATATTATGGTAAACAGTTTCTATGACGAGAAAACAGAAGAAGTATGTGCATTTGAAGAATTAATTGGAAACCATGGTGGACTTGGAGGAGACCAAACCAAACCATTCATTTTATATCCGTCTGAATGGGAGGACCCTGGAGAATTAATTGGTGCTTCATCAATACATCATTTCTTAAAAAGAGAAATCAACAATTTAAATCCAAAAAAGTAATCATTAATAATAATTTCAAATAAATAAGAAAGTATGGCTAGTGGAAAAATTTTTATTGTCGGAATTGGCCCTGGTGCTTCTGAATACTTAACTAAAAAAGCTATTGACACTGTAAAAACTAGTGATTACACTGTTGGAAGTACAAGAGCTATTGAATTATTTGATGATGTTCAAAATAAAATCGATTTTAATGTAAAAAATCTTCTTGATAAAATAGAAGAAGGTGTTCAATTAGCATGTGATGGAAATACCATATCAATCCTCTCAACTGGAGATCCTGGATTTTCAGGTGTTTTAAATACTGTTTTAAGAATTTCCAAAGAAAAAAATTTCCCAAAAGAAAACATTGAAGTTGTTCCAGGAATCAGTTCTCTACAGCTTGCAGCTGCAAAATGCCATATTCAATGGGACAGTGCCAATGTAATGACATTCCACGGAAGAGAAAACATAGAAGACATTTTACCAATTATAAACAATGGAAAAACAACAATTGCTCTTCCTTCAAGAAAAGTAAAGGACATGGCTCAGTTTTTAATTGATAATGGCGTTGATGAAGACAGAAAAGTTGTTGTCTGTGAGAGATTAAGTTATCCAGATGAAAATATTGTTGAGTCCACTTTAAAACAAATAGCTCAAAGTGAATTTACTTATATGTGCATTATGGTGATTTATTAGGACAATTTAGTCTTAAAAATCATTTTAAAAAACATTTATCATTTATTTTTAAGAATAAAACTTATATAATTCATATATCAATCTTTAATCGTTGATTTGACAAAAAAATTAACAAAAAAGATGATAATATGAATAAAAAAATAAACACCCTGTGTTTCATTTTCATATTTCTTTTTTTAATAGGCACTGTTTGTGCAGCAGATAGTGAAAATGAAACCAAACTAACCCAAACAAACCAAAACCAGGAATTAAGTACAACAACCAATACATTAGCTGTCAGCCAGGTAAAGCAAAAAGTCACACTGGATGCGCCTGATTTAAAAATGTATTATAAAGACGGAAGTAAATTCAAAGTAACAGTAAAAGACAAAAACAAAAAGCCCATAAAAAAATCAAAGGTCGAATTTAGTATAAACAACCAGAAATACACAAAAACAACCAATGACAAGGGAGTAGCTTATCTGGACATAAATCTGAAAAGTGGAACTTACAGCATTCTAACAAAGTTTGTAGGTACAAGCAAATACCAGGAGCAGTCTAAAAAAAGCACAATAACTATAAAAAGCACGATAAAATCCAGTAATTTCGAAAAATATTATACAAATACAGAACAATACAAAGCAACGTTTTACACAAAAAGTGGAGCCATGATGAAAAACACCGCAGTTAAATTTAAGCTGAACAATAAGCTATACACCCCTAAAACTAATTCATATGGTATTGCAAAGTTATCTGTAAGTCTAAAGCCTGGAAAGTACTCCATTTTAATAACCAATCCAAAAACACTGGAAAGTGTTACAAGAACCATTACTATAAAAACACTAATTGAAACAAAAGATTTGACATTTAATGAAAATACTGTTGGAAAATTTAATGTTAAGATCCTAAATAGTAATGGAAAAGCAGCAGCCAGTAAAAAAGTTACAATAACCTTAAATGGAAAGATATATTCAAAAATAACAAATAAAAACGGACTTGTGACTTTAAACATTAACCTAAAAGCTGGAACCTACCAGATAACAACTGCTTACTCAAATCTTAAGAATGTAAATAAAATTAAGATAAATCCTGTTAAAATATCTAGTTTTACCCATACAACAATAATTCCAAGTTATGTTAATGTTACAGTACCAATTGCATTTAACTATCCAGGATACACACTAAAGACAGGATTTAACGGTATAATAAAAATGCCTAAAAACGAGATATTTAATGTTCAAATCAAAGACAAAACATATACATTTTCAACTATAAAGTTTTCAGGAATTGATTCTATAGTGCTTGAGCCTAAAAATAGCTTTTTAATTCCATTTGATGGAACTGGCGTGCAAATCAATCCGGATAAATCAAAATTTACAAAAGACGGAATTATAATCACAAGAATCAATGATGCTACTCAAATCGAATATAAAAGTAAAACCAAACAAAATACTGAATTATTTGGATTTTATACAGGTAGAGGACTGCAGTTTAGTGAAACATTAACATATATGGAAAAGGATGTTAGAACTGCCAAAATCACATTTAAAGCCATGAGTTTTGATGAAACTGGTTTAAAATATAGTGTAGCAAAATTTTATGGAAAAACCATCTATGATTTTAATTATAAAAGCTATTATGAAATAACCGGAAATAATACTGACTCAATTAAATTTGCAAAAACTCAAACTCCTGTAACACTAAGCTATTTTGGTAATTCTATAGTAGGAGACATTCCAAAAGAAGATATAATGACAAAATTTGAGATTAATGGTGTTGAAGAGCTTGAAAAACAAGAAACAATAAGTTACGGTTTTGATGAAAACTATAGAGCAAATATGGGCTTTGAAGTTTTACAGACATACACCATAATCAATGAAAAGATAACCAAATATTTGTTAGAAAGCTGGATGTCTAAAAATGCAACCTACATTAATAGATTTGCGGTTATGGATATGTATGGAATGCATTTGGCATCACTTGAAACAGCATGGATTGCAGATGTTCTTGCAGATAAATCCTCAAATGAATTTGATGTTAATTGGAAAAGAGACAAAACATTGACAATAGTAGGTGGAATAAACTTAGAAGATACTTATTTGAATATCTTAAATTCTGATATGGGAATGACCGTAAGTGGAGATGAAAACAATTCAGCTTTATTTAGACTAATAAATTCCATTAATTTACCTAATATTGAAGAATATGTTCTTTTGAAAATAACTGAAAATGATGCTGATAAAATTCAAAATTCCCTTGATAACGTCTTTATGTCAATATTGGACAATAATTTCAGCATGGTACAAATAGATGATATGTTTTACATCTTTTCTGACAGTGATAAAAAATCTGCAATAATTTTGAATACAAGTAGTGGAATTGCAAGTGTAATTTTAGCCAGAAATTCCGTTTATAAAGGATCATCATCACCAACATCAAAAAATTACTGTGGTTTTTGTAATCTTGTTGAAGATACCATAAATGGAATTAAAAATACCATTTCAAAAATACAGGACCTCACTTCTAATAAAACACACCCACTATCAAGACTTTTGTATTATGCCACATCACTATTTTCAAAGGAGTTTAGTGGTCTTAAATCCTTAGGAATGAGCATGATTACAACTATGGCATTAATACAAACTACAGGAACTACATATAGAAACGAAATAGCCGAGAAAGAAGACTGGCATGAACTAATGGATAAAATAACCTTTACAAGACCAGGATATTTACAATCAAAAAAAGTCTACAATATTCCAAATAAAAATAGCGGATATGATTTTATTGAAGTGAAAATCAAAAGTGATATGAGCTTAGATAGGGAAAATGCGATATATATTAGTAATAAAAACACAAGACAATTAACCAAAGAAGAAACCTATGAGTATTTCAGCGAGGATTACTGGACACCATTCAGTATGCCTAAGAAATATTGGGATAAAAGTTGGAACGGGTGATGGAAATAAAAAATAAAATCATATTGGGACTAATTATTGTTGTGTTCCTTTTATTGGCCATTTATCCAAATAATTATCCTTTATGGGATTCATTATTTATCGTGTGTGCATTTTTAACAGGTATTAGAGCATTTTTAAGTGATGAACCTCAAAAACTAAAAAATTTACACATTGTAGTTAAAATTGGATTAATATTGGGAATATCAGTTGGAGTTTATGAAGCGTTAACTGTAGGACATTTCATTTATTCAACAGCAATATTATTGGTAAGCGAACTAATAGACACATTATTAGAAATAAAAAAAGAGATTTAAAAGTTAAAATAATAATTTATTTTAACTTATTTTATTTTTTAAAGTTGAATAGCTTCTTGGACAACTTCATCGTTGTCAGCATCATCATATAAGATGTGAGCTAATTTTAATAATTTTTCCTGACCTTTTACTTCATCTTTAAACAAAGGTACTTCAGCAATGTGTTGGTCCGGGAATTTTTGATCAATTAAAGCTAAACGTTTTTGTTGTAACTTGTGTCTTGAATGACAGAAATCACAATCAGCAATATCTGGCATTACTTGATTTACAACAACACTATCTACTGTAATGTCGTATTTTCCAAGAGCTTCCAATGCTCTTTCAGATTCGTAAATTGACATTTCTTCAGGAATAACAACCATTTTAAAGGTGGTTCTGTCAGGATCAGATAAAACTGCTTTTGCTTTATCAATTTCCTCTTTAGTTCTTTTTAAATCTTCTGAAGTTTGAGGATCATCAACAGCATCCATAAATGGCATTATTTTCTTTAAAGCGTTGGTTGCTCCACCTAATTTGGTTTTAAGCATCATCAATTTACCTACCCAAGAGTCCATTACTTCAGGGAAGGATAATAATCTTAATGTGTGACCTGTTGGTGCAGTATCAAATACTACAACATCATATTCATCAGAGTTCATTACAGCCATGAACATTTCAAAAGCTGCTGCTTCATCAGCACCAGGAGATGCAGAAGCCATATCTAATTGGTCAGATAAGAAATCCATACCTAATAATCCACCATCATTAGGATTTGCTGCTTTTTGAGCTTCCAATTGTGCTTGTTTTTGAGCCATTGCTTCATCAGGATCAATTTCAACAGCAAATAAATTAGTTTTAATTTCACGAGGATAACTGCCGATTGGAACTTCAAGAGAATCAGCTAATGAGTGTGCAGGGTCAGTAGACACAATTAATGTTTTTTTACCTTGTTCTGCTAACCATAATGCAGTTGCAGAAGAAACAGAAGTTTTTCCAACTCCTCCTTTACCACCAACGAAAATGAAAGTGGTTTTATCTTTATTAAACTTAAAATAATCTTTAAATGCCATATAAATTACCTCTTAATAAACTTACTTTTAGTAACTAAATGTTAATTTAATGTTTAATAGTATATAAATTTAGTCATTAATAAGTACTTAACCATCATATGGTTCCAAGGAAATCTTTGTAACAAACCAATTTATGTTTACTAGATAATTTTATCTAGTTTTAACTTCTTTTTTTAAAATTATTTTTCACCAACCATTTTCATAAAAATTGAAAGTACCATTTCAAATGAAATCGCCTTAAAATAATAATATAATATATAAATTAATAGTCACATATTATTTAATGTATAAATGATAAAAGTTGGTGAGAACATTAGTGAGATTCCAGAACTAAACTTCGAAAAAACAAAAAACGACATTGTTGACTTCATTAAAACCAAAGTATCCGAATCTAAAACAGACGGAATCATAATTGGTTTGAGTGGAGGAATTGATTCAACCCTTTCAGCATACCTTGCATGTGAAGCTGTTGGAAAAGAAAATGTTTATGGAGTAAGTTTGCCATCTACTACAACACCAACAGAAGATAAAATTCATGCTATCGAAATAGCTCAAAAATTAGGAATTAATCATAAGGAAATTGGTATTGACAGCATTTTAAATGAGTATATATCTGCAACTCAAATAAACGATGATGATTTAGCTATTGGAAACTTAAAAGCTAGAATCAGAATGTCAATTATCTATCATTATGCTAATCATAAAAATTACTTAGTTTGCGGAACCGGAAACAAAAGTGAAATTTTAATTGGTTATTTCACAAAGCATGGAGACGGTGCATGTGATATTGAACCGATTGGAGACTTATACAAAACTGACGTGTTTAAATTAAGTAAGTTTCTTGAAATCCCTCATGAGATTATTGAAAAACCACCTCGTGCAGGATTATGGAACGATCAGACTGATGAAAAAGAAATTGGTATGAGTTATGATTTACTTGACCAAATTCTTTATTTATACACTCAAAAAGATATGAAAAATACTGAAATAGCTGAAAAATTAAGCATTCCAGTAGATGACGTTGATATGATTATTAATAAAAAAATTAGGAGCGAACACAAAAGTAAAGTTCCTCAAAGCCCTAAAAAAACAATATTATAATGGTGATTTAGTGAGCGAAAATATTGAAAAGAAATGGCAGAAAAAATGGGCAGATGCAAAAATATTTGAATCAAACCCAGATGAAAGAGAAAAATTATACCTTACCGTTGCTTTTCCATACCCAAGTGGAGCAATGCATATAGGACACGGACGTACTTACACAGTACCTGATGTTTATGCAAGATTTAAAAGAATGGAAGGATATAATGTATTATTCCCAATGGCATGGCACGTAACCGGTGCTCCAGTTATTGGAATCGCAGACAGGATTAGAAGAAAAGACCCATGGACCCTTGATTTATACCACAGAGTTCACGGAGTTCCTAAAGAAAAATTACCAGAATTAGAAGACCCAGAATACATCGTAAAATACTTCTCAACTGAATATCACGAAGTAATGGAAGAAATGGGTTATTCAATCGACTGGAGAAGAGAATTCAGAACTACTGACCCAACCTACAGAAAATTCATCGAATGGCAAATTACCCAATTACATGAAAAAGGATTAGTTGAAAGAGGAGAACACCCTGTTAAATACTGTCCTAACTGTGACAACCCTGTAGGAGACCACGATTTACTTGAAGGTGAAGGAGTCGGAGTTAACGAATTAACTTTACTTAAATTCCCAATTGGAGACAAAATCCTTGTAACTGCAACCTTAAGACCTGAAACCATCGTTGGAGCAACAAACATCTGGTTAAATCCTGATGTTGAATACGTTTTAGTTAACGCTAACGGTGAAAACTGGGTTGTTACCAAAGAAGCTCACTACAATTTGCAAAATCAAATTAAAAACTTAGAAATCATATCTGAAATTGATCCTAACGATTTAATTGGAAAAATGGCAACAAATCCATTTACCGGTGCTGAATTGCCAGTTTTCCCAGCTAGTTTTGTAAGTGCATCATACGGAAGTGGAGTAGTATTTTCCGAACCTGCAGATGCACCAGCAGATTACATTGCTCTTCAAGACTTAAAAAACAATTCCGAATTAATAGCTAAATACAACTTAGAAGGAATTATTGAAAATGTAAATCCTATTCCTGTATGTACTCTTAAAGGATATGGAGAAATTCCAGCTGCAGACATTATTGAAAGACTTGGAATTACCGATCAAAACGATGAAAAATTACATGAAGCTACAAATGAGTTATACAAAGCTCAACACAGTAAAGGTAAAATCATCGATTCCATTCCTGACTTTGGAGGCATGAAAGTTCGTTTCGCACGTGAAGAGTTAAAAGAAAAATTAATCAACGACAATATGGCTACAATCATGTACGACTTTGCTGAAAGACCAGTAGTCTGCAGATGTGGTAACAACTGTGTTGTTAAAATCATGGACGACCAATGGTTCATGAAATACGGAAACGAAGAATGGACTGAAAAAACCTTAAAAGTTCTTGATGGCGAAACCGTTATTCCAAAAGAAATTAAAAACAATTTCGAATATTATCTCAACTGGTTAGACGATTGGGCATGTTCTAGAAAAGTAGGACTTGGAACAAAACTTCCATGGGACAACCAATGGTTAATTGAACCTTTAAGTGACTCTACAATTTACATGTCTTACTACACAATTGCTAAATACTTAAGAGACATGGATCCTGATGATTTAAACCTTGCTTTCTTTGATAAAGTTCTCTTAAACAAAGATTCAGGAGAAATCACCGTACCAAGTGAAAAAGTACAGGAAATTCAAGATGAATTCAACTACTGGTACCCACTTGACTGGAGATTATCTGCAAAAGACCTTGTTGGTAACCACTTAAGTTTCTTAATGTTCCACCACAGTGCTATTTATCCTGAAGAAAAATGGCCAAGAGGAACTGTAGTATTCGGTATGGGTCTTTTAGAAGGAAACAAAATGTCTTCCTCAAAAGGAAACGTAGTTTTACTTAAAGATGCAATCCGTGATTACAGTGCTGATGTTGTAAGACTCTTCTTAATGGCTTCTGCAGAACCATGGCAAGATTTCGATTGGAGAGAAAAAGAAGTTCTTGGAACCAAAAGAAGACTTGAATGGTTTAGAGAATTTGCAGCAAAAGTTGAAGAAGTAAAAGGTTCACCTTTAGACTTAAGCAACATTGAAGAAGTTGAATTAACAAGAACCATTGATTTATGGATGATTAGTCAACTTAATCAACACATTAAAAATGCAACTGAAGCATTAGAAATCTTCCAAACCAGACAAGCACTTCAAGATTCATTATTCTTACTTAAAAAAGATGTAGATCACTACTTATACAGAGTAAAACACATCATTGACAAACAAGACCCTGGAGTAATCTATGTATTATCCACTGTTCTTGAAGCTTGGATTAGACTTCTTGCACCATTTACTCCTCACACCTGTGAAGAATTATGGTCCACATACGGAGGAGTTGGATTTGCAAGTGAAGCAAGCTGGCCTGAATATGATGATGAGCTCGTAAGTGCTGAGATTGAAAAATCAGAAGATTTAGTAGAAAACATCATTAAAGATATTGCACACATCAAACAGATGGTTGGAGAAGATGTAGAAAAAGTCCACATTTACCTTGCACCAGAATGGAAATGGGAGTTATACAAAATAGCTGATGAAGTTGGAAAACCAGATATTGGACAAATCATGGGAAGAGCTATTGGCGCTAAACTCCACGACGATAAAAAAGAAATCGCAATGGTAGCTAAAAAAATAGGTAAAGAAATAACCAAGACAAGATACATCGGTAAAATCAATGAAGAAGAAATTTTATCTGATGCACTTGAATACATCAAAGAAGAATGTGGAAACGAAGTAATTATCCACGTAGATGATTCCTACGACCCACAAAACAAGGCTAAAAACGCTATGCCTTACAAACCTGCAATATTTATGGAATAATTTAATTATTCCTACTTTTTCTTTTTTTAATGTAGATACCCTACATGATTTATTAAAAAATAATACTAAACTTAAATTTAATGAAAAAAGCTATTGATAAAAATAAGACTAATTTTAAAAAAAGTAAAATAATTATAGCCAAAATTAATTAAAAGTGTAGCTATAATTTTCTTGCAAATACCATGTATCCGCTGTGACCAACCATACGTGTTTTTGGTCTTACACCTTGAGGTCTGACTTCAAGACCCCTTTCTAAAATTTCAATAATTTCAATATCGTAAAATCCTACTTTTTTAGCGATACGATAGGAAATTTCAGCTTGGTCAATATAAGGTGCATAAACAGCCAACCATCCTCCGACATTTAAAGAGTCCATAACATCTTCAAATATTTCAAAAGGCTTTGGCAAATCTAAAAAGACCAAATCGATTTTATCTTCATCGATTCCGTCCTTAATGTTTTTGTTTTTAACATGAATATTAGTAATTCCAAATCTTTCAATGTTTTTTTGAGCAACCTGTGCAAAGTCTTCTCTGATTTCGTAGGTAAATACATCACCATCAGGACCAACAACATTTCCAAAGTTAAGAGCAATAGCTCCAGCACCAGTACCTGCGTCAATTACACGTGATCCAGATCCTAGTCCAGTATGAGCTAATACTAACCCAATATCTTTTTTAAGAAGAATAGAACATCTTCTATCCATTATATCTATAAAGTCATTGATATTAGGTTTCATAATTTTAAATGTGTGGTCTAAATGACTTTTAACCTCTTCACCAATTTCTGCACTGTCCAATACTTCTGCAGAAACAATTCCCAAATCGCTTTGGAAATCTTCTCCAGGTTTTAAGACGTATTTTTTACCACGTTCATCTAAAATCATCTTCATTATTGTAACTCCGCTAATTTCTTAACTCTTTTTAATGAATCTGGGTGAGTAGATAACAATTCCATAATACCGTTTTTCTTTGAGATTGTGATTTCTGAGTTTGCAAGTCTTCTTAACTCTTCATCAGATATTTTTCCATCACCGTCAAAGTCAAGTTGTTGGAAATCATGAATATCATTAGCTGCATTACCAATATCATTTACAAAGAATGCTCTTCCTGAATTTACATCATCAATTGTTTCTTTACTGCAGTTTGAAGCACCGTAGGATAATTTATAAAGTGCAGATGCTAATGCTGCAGGACGGTTTCCAAATTCAACACTAGCTGCATCAGCATAGTATTCACGAGTTCTTGAGATGAATAAAACTAACAATTGACCTAATATGTAGAATACATAACCAAGAATACCGATTATGATTGCTGCACCATTATCATTGTCTCTTGAAAACATAAAAGATAGTGCAATGTAGTAACAAATCATTGGAATAACACTAACAGCAGCAGTAACAATCATATCATTGTGTTTGATATGACCCATTTCGTGACCAAGAACTGCTTTTAACTCATCTCTGTCAAGTAATCCTAAGATAGGGCGGGTAATTGCGATGTGTCCGCTTCTGCTTGATCTACCATATGCAAATGCATTTGGAATTGCAATTTCAGATAAACCTACTTCAGGTTTTGGAATTCCAGCTTCAGCAGCTAATTCTTGAACCATTTGATGAATGTGAGGTGCTTCAGCTTCAGACAGTGGTCTTACATGCATTGAACGTTTTACTAAACTTGGTCCAAACCAGTATTGTAAGAATACAATAATTAAGCTCACTCCACAGTATAATTTCCAACTAGCTATGCCCAAATATAATCCTACGAGCATAATAAGGAAATATACAATGGAAAACATTACAACAAATGTAAGAATCATTCTTAACTTAAGTTTCCATGTATTTTTCATATTAACACCTTAAATTATTTATAAACATATGTTTCAAAACTACTTTAAATATTATATTTAATTTAATATAAACGTTAAGCACAAAATAATTTAATTACAAAATACATAAACATTAACTATATAGAAAATGGTGATTAAATGAGCGGACCATGGGTAGAAAAATATAGACCACAAAAATTAGAAGACATCGTAGGACAAAAACAAATCGTTACAAGATTACAAAAATATGTTGGGGAAACCAGCATGCCTAACTTAATGTTTACAGGTCCTGCAGGTGTCGGTAAAACAACCACAGCCTTAGCACTTGTTAAAACAATATTAGGAGACTACTGGAGAAACAATTTCTTAGAATTAAATGCATCAGATGCAAGAGGAATTGACACAGTAAGAAATGACATTAAAGATTTCTGTAGATTAAAACCGGTAGGTGCTCCATTTAGAATAGTCTTTTTAGACGAAGTAGACAACATGACAAAAGACGCTCAACACGCTCTTCGTCGTGAAATGGAAATGTATACTAAAACCGCTTCATTTATACTTTCATGTAATTACTCATCAAAAATTATTGACCCTATTCAATCAAGATGTGCAATATTCAGATTCGGTCCAATCAACGGAGAAGAAATTAAAGAACGTTTGCACTTTATCTGTGAATCTGAAGGATTCGAAGCAGATGAAAAAGGTATTGAATCAATTGTTTACTTTGCAGAAGGAGATATGAGAAAAGCAGTAAACGTTTTACAGGCTGCAACTGCAGAAGGAGAAAGCATTACTGAAGAGTCAGTTTACGAAGTTGTATCAAAAGCTAAACCTCAAGACATTGCAAACATGATAAATAAAGCATTAATGGGCGATTTTATGGGTGCACGTAACCTCTTAAGAGAAACCATGGTGCTTCAGGGAACCAGTGGAGAAGATATGGTTACTCAAATTTATCAGGACGTATCAAGAAGAGTTCTTGACGGTAAAATGGATGCAAGTATCTACATGGATTTAATTGAAGCTATTGCTGAATGTGATTTCAGAATTAGAGAAGGAGCAAATCCAAGAATACAACTTGAAGCTTTATTAACTCAATTCTTATAAGGTATAGAAATGTTATGGACTGATAAATACCGACCACAGGAATTAAGCGCAGTGGTAGGTAACACCAAAGAAATCAAAATAATCAAAGATTGGGTTAGCGCTTGGAAATCAAATGACCCTCAAATACCACTACTTCTAGTTGGTCCACCAGGTATTGGAAAAACAACCTTAGCACAAATCATTGCTAAAGAGTTTTCAGAGCATATTGAGCTTAATGCAAGTGATAAACGTTCACAGGACGTTATTAAAAGAACAATTGGTGAATCATCATCTTCAAGATCCCTTTTTGGAGATGAATACAAATTAATTATCATTGACGAAGTAGACGGACTTCATGGAACTAACGACCGTGGAGGAGTTAGAGCTATCGGAGAGATAATTAAAAATTCAAAACATCCAATGATTTTAATAGCTAATGATTTCTACTCAAAAAGATTACAAAGCATTAAACCAAAATGTCAAGTAATTAAAATGAAAAAATCCAGATGGAATTCCATTGCTAAGCTTTTACGTGAAATAGCTCAAAAAGAAGGAGTAGATGCAAATCCAAAAGCACTAAAAGAAATTGCTGTTAAATCTCAAGGGGACGTTAGATCTGCTATTAATACTCTTCAGGCACTTTCAAGTAAAGATGAACCTCTAAACATGGAAGAAATAGCAAATATAAAAACAAAGGACACACGTTCTGATATTTTCAATGCTATAACTGGAGTACTTAAAAGTAAAACCCCAGCACATGTTAAGGAAGCTCTTTGGATTGAAGAAGACCCTACATTAGTCATGGAATACATTGCAGAAAATATTCCTCGCGAATATAAGAAAAAAGATGAAATCAAAAAAGCTTATGATTACATCTCAAAAGCAGATGTATTCTTTGGAAGAACCCAGAGAAGCAGAAACTATGGTTACTGGAAATATGCAACTGACTTTATGGGAATCGGAGTAAGTAACTCAAAACACGAAACCTATAAAAAGTTTACAAAAATCCAAACTCCAACTACATTTTCATTAATGAGTCGTAACAGAGCAAAAAGAAACCTAAGAGATGAAATTGCTAAAGATATAGGTAAAAAATTACACATATCCCGTGCAGTAGCTATTTCAATGTTCCCATATCTTGAAATAATGTATAAAAATGATGAATTAGCTTGGGAACTTTCAGAGTTTTTTGGATTTGAAGACGATGATACTAAAATCAAAAGATTCAGATCAAGAAAAATTCCTAAAAAAGTAGTTACTAAAATGGAGAAACGAAAAGCTCAAATGATAGTTGAAGAACGTGACAAACGTGTTGAAGAGCTTGAAAATCAGATGATGAATATTGTAGGAAGAATTGAATCTTCACATGATAATGATTCTTTAGACTTCTCTGAAGAAGAAGCTGTTTTAGAACCAGAAGTTGAAACGGTAGAAGAAGAAATTACTCTAGAAGAACCTAAAACAGAAACTATTGAAGAAGAAGTTTTAAAACCAGAAGTTGAAGAGAAAAAACCTAAAAAAGAAAGAAAGAGAAAACCTAAAAAAGAAGAAAAAAAGAAAACTGACAAACAAGTTTCATTGCTCAGTTTCTAATTTACTAATTAAATTTTTTGTTTCTTCATCAAATTTGTTAAAATCTGATTTGAAAAATTTATCTTGAATCGGTTTGAATTTTTCATATTCTAATTTAACAAATTCATCAACTTCTTCTCTTGAAATACTTCCCTTACCTTCCAAAACATGATATTCATAAAATTCTAAAAATTTATCTAATTTTTCAGCCCAACTTTTCATGCTTATAGGAATTTTTCTTTCAGCCCTATCTTCTGCATAATCCAAATACATACTAACAACACGATTAAGAGTTTTTAATTCATCATGTGTTAGATAATTTTTAGCAACTTTCACATCACTTAAAAAAATTTTTCCATCTGGAGATTTTCTCCAACTTGTTAGACCCACATGTTCTTTAGTAGAATCTGCCCTTTCACGAATCAATTCAGGTGCAGTTAAGCCATAAACAGCAAAATGAAGCTTATTTTGAACTTTAGCATAAAAATCACGAGTTATTTCTGCATTTTTATTATAATCATATGAAGTAGCAAATAGATCTGTGACTTTTTCATAAACTTTTCTTTCAGACGACCTAATATCCCTAATCTCTTCAAGTAACTCTTCAAAATACACATCAGTAAATCTTCCACCATTTACCAATACTTCCTTATTGAGGACATAACCTTTCCTCATATATTGCTTTAAAACGCCTCTAGACCATTTACGAAACTTTGTTGCTTCTTTAGAGTTTATCCTGTATCCAATTGATATAATGGCATCAAGATTATACCATATTTGAGGCCTACCCCTTGTATTAGATTTTTGTAAGAATTCCTTACTAAATTCTAAATCATCTTTAAATAACTCTTTAGATGATATAGATACTTCATTTTCTTCAAGCTCACCTTCAAACACTATATTAGAAAAATGCATAGACATATTTGAGCCAGTAGTTCCAAAAATCTCTGAAACAACCTTTCTACTAGCCCACAACATATCATCACCAATTATAAATTTGCCTTCAACTGCACCCTCATCACTTTGGTATAATAATGTTTCAACAAGTTCCTACTTAACCATCAACACACCTTTATAAATTTAATATATACCAAACCATTATTAAATACAGATTTATTTTTATCATATATAAATATAATTAGTTAAAAATCTTTAAAAATTGATTTAACTTGATAAAATTGCTTTAAAATAAACATTTAATATAAAGTTAACCATTAAAATAAAAATAAAGATTATTGAGATAATTTTTTTTCAATAAATTCAGCTGCTTTAACAACATTTTCTTTATATTGAGGAGCTACATCTTCTAAAAATTCACTAAATGAAGTAGCTAACTCATTTTTATTTTTATTTTCGATTAATTTTTGACCATCCATTTCTAAAAATGAATTAATCCAGTCTAAAGGAACATTAATTAAAGGATAGACTTCATTAGATTTAATATCACGATTTAAACCTACACCATCAAAAATACCTTCAAAAATATCATTTACCTGATCATCTAAAATTAAAGGATTAACAATAAAATCTGCATCCCCGTCATAAACAAGTTTTACACCGTATTTACGAGTATAAGGTTCCATTAACAATTCAATAATGAAATTGTCTTTTGGCATCAATAAAGTTGAATTCGGTTGTATTTCAAGTGCCAAGTGTTTTGATGATTTGGAACAGATTTTCTGGAATAATGAACTTCTTACAACTTCAATTTCAGGATATTGTTTATTGAAAGTGTCCTGTCTTTTTCTTGAAAACTTGGAAAATCTCAAATTGTTAATATAAAGTTTATCTGGAGTATAAGATACAAAACGACTGTCTACTCCAATTATTTTTAGAAATTTCAATACATCTTTTTTAGAATTTGAAAATTCCTTTTTTTCTTCATTCAATCCTGAAACATCAAACATTAAATCCATAATATCACTCTAAATTAAGTGTTTGTCTTAAAGCATTTTCCATAACGTCTATTGGTGCATCCTGACCAGTCCATATTTTGAAGCTTTCTGCTCCCTGATAAAGCAACATTTTAATTCCGTAAACAGGTTTTGCACCTGCTTTAATAGCTTCTTTTATTAAAACTGTTTCATTAGGATTATAAACTGCATCAAAGACTACCAAATCCTCATGCATATTATCAAAAGTAGCTATTGGCTCATCATCAATATGTGGATGCATTCCAATAGGTGTGGTATCAACCAATATGTCAGCATCGCCCAAATAGTTGTTAATAGCTGAAATTGAATCTGATTTTATATCATCAATTAATCCTGAATCTGAAATATCTCCTGCCAATTTTTCAGCTCTTTCAACATTTCTGTTTAAGATTGTTATTGAGTCTGCACCATATTTTGCAAGATAACATGAAATAGCTCTTGATGCTCCACCAGCACCTGCAACAATTACATTTTTGTTTTTAATACTTGTTACTTCTTCAATTGACCTTACAGCACCAATTCCATCGGTGTTGTATCCTTTTAAATTTTTAAAGTCAATTGTGTTTACTGCACCTATCAAACTTGCAACAGGATCAATTTCATCTAAAAATTCCATTACCTCAATTTTATGAGGAATTGTAACATTAAAACCTTTAATATTTAATGATTTGGCACCTTCAATAGCTGATTTTAAATTAGACGGATCAACATCAAAAGCAACATAGGCATAATCCATTCCAAGAGCCTTAAATGCAGCATTATGCATCGGCGGTGAAAAGCTATGTTCCACAGGATGACCAATCAAACCTACAATATTTGTACTACCTTTAATTTTCATATAATAATTAATTGATTAACAAAGATTATATAAATTTGTATAGACATAGTTAAATTATAATATATTATTTATAGGAGAGTAAGAATGGAATTTAATAGACCAAGAGGTACAAGAGATTTCTTATTTGAAGAAATGAGAGAAAGAAACCAAGCAGAAAGTACCTTAAGAAGAGTATTTGAAAGTTACGGTTATCAGGAGATTCAAACCCCTTTATTTGAAGAATTAAAATTATTTACAACAAAATCCGGAGACGAAATTGTAAACCAGTTATACAATTTTAAAGACAAATCTGACAGAGAATTGACTTTAAGACCGGAAATTACCGCACCTGTTGCAAGATTATACTTAAACGAACTTGAAAAAACAGCTACAAAACCAATTAAGTTATTCTATTACGGAAGCTGTTTTAGATACGAAAGACCTCAAAAAGGAAGGTTCAGACAATTCTGGCAATTCGGTTGTGAATTAATCGGTGCTAAAACACCTCAAGGTGAAGCAGAAGTTATTGCACTTTGTACTGATGCAATCAATTCCCTTGGAATTACAACAGCTGATGTTAACATTAACCACTTAGGAATCATCAGAGGATTATTCAAACACTTTGACATTTCTGTTGAAACCCAAAGTGAAATAATGGTTATTATCGACAAAGGAGATAAAGACTTACTTATTGAATCCTTAAGCGGAGATGAACCTGTAATCGATAATGATGAATTAAATCAAATTTTATTAAAATTAATTGATCTTGTTGGAGACAAATCCATCATCAGTGAAGTTGAAGATTTAATTGCACCATACGAAGAACCAAAACAAGCTTTAGAAGAACTTAAAGAATTAATTGAGCTTTTAGAATCCTTCCAAGTTGAAAACTATACCTTGAACTTAGGAGTTGCAAGAGGACTTGATTACTACACAGGTGTTGTATTTGAAATATATGTTCCAGAACTTGGAGCTCAAAAACAAATCTGTGGTGGAGGATCATACAGCCTTGTAAAACTCTTCGGAGGTCAGGAAGTAGAATCCACCGGTTTTGCACTTGGTTTTGACAGATTAATGAATGCTATTGAAGAGCTTACCGATAAAGAAGAGTTACCTTCACACTTAGATGTTTATGTAGCACCAATCTCCAAAGACGTCAGACCAAAAGCATTTGAAATTACCCAAATGTTAAGGAAAAATGGTTTTAAAACAGACGTTGACTTAAACGGCAAAAAATTCAAGAAATTAATGAACTATGCTGACAAGATTAAAGTTGAAAAACTCGTAATCATTGGAGCTAATGACCTTGCAGAAGGTAAAGTCACTGTTAAAAATATGATTAGCGGTGAGCAAAACTTAGTTGATATTGATAAGCTTGTAGATTATCTTAAAGAGGAATAAAAATGAAAATCAACTTCAGACATGAAATTAATGGAGTTAAAGTAATTACTGCTATTGCACAGGATGCAAAAACAAATCAGATTTTAATGCTTGCAAACATGAACAAAGAAGCATTAATCAAAACCATTAAAACAAAAAAAGCACATTATTGGAGCACCTCCAGAAACCAGTTATGGCTTAAAGGAGAAAGCTCAGGGCATTTCCAGGAAGTTGAAGAAATCCTTATTGACTGTGATATGGACGCTGTTATTTTAAAAATCAACCAAACTGGTGCAGCTTGTCATGAAGGATATATTTCATGCTTCTACAGGAAAATAAACACAGAAAATGAAGTTGATATTGAAGATTTAAAAGATGAAGATTTAGAAGTCATTTTAGAAAGACTTGTAAACCCGGAAGACGTGTATTAAAATGAATTGTATAATACCAGACACAAGTGCTGTTATTATCGGTGCAATAAGCGAAATAATTGAAACAGAGGATATTGACTATCCGGAAATTATTGTACCTGAAGCAGTTGTTTGTGAACTTGAACACCAGGCCAATGCTAATAGATCAGAAGGAATAAGAGGCCTAAAGGAATTACAAAAATTACAACAACTCCAGTACGAAGGAGAATTGTCTATTAGCTTTAAGGGAAGAAGACCAACAAATTATGACATCAAATACGCTAAAAGCGGTGAAATTGACAGCATAATTAGAGATTTAGCAAGAAGTGAAATGGGAACCTTACTTACAAATGATAAAGTACAGGCTGAAACTGCAAAAGCACAGGGGATTCCCGTTTACTTTTTTAAACAACAATATAAGGAAAAACCACTTTCAATTGAAAAATTCTTTGATGAAGACACAATGTCCATTCATTTAAAAGAAAATATTGTTCCAATGGCTAAAAAAGGAACACCAGGACATGTAAACTTCGAAGTATTAAGTGAAAAACGCTATTCATACAAAGAGCTTAAGAAAATTGTTGATGAAATCCTTGATAAAGCAAAAAGTGATCCTAAAACCTATCTTGAAAGTGAAAAAGAAGGTTCATTTGTTGTTCAGTCAAGAGAATACAGAATTTCAATTGCTTACCCTCCATTTTCTGAAGCTTTGGAAATTACAATCGTAAGACCTGTTGCAAACATCAGCCTTGATGAATATAACTTATCTGAAAAGCTATTAAACAGAATTCAAACAAGCGCTGAAGGAATTTTAATCTCCGGATCTCCTGGTGCAGGTAAATCAACATTTGTACAGGCTATTGCAAATTATTACTCTTCAAAATTAAATAAGATTGTAAAAACAATGGAATCTCCAAGAGATTTACAACTTCCAGATGAAATTACTCAATATGCACCACTAGAAGGAAATATGGAAAACACAGCAGACGTGCTATTGCTTGTAAGACCAGATTATACAATTTACGATGAGCTTAGAAAAAACAGTGACTTTAATATCTTTGCTGATATGAGATTAGCAGGTGTTGGAATGATTGGTGTTGTACATGCAACACGTCCAATTGATGCAATTCAGAGAATTTCATCCAGAGTAGAGCTTGGTGTAATCCCATCAATCGTTGATACAAGTATCTACATTGAAAATGGTAAAGTTACAAGTGTTTATGAAACAAAAATGACTGTTAAAGTTCCAACAGGAATGAAAGAAGCAGATCTTGCAAGACCAGTAATTGAAGTAAGAGACTTTGAAACTGGCGAGCTTAAAAACGAAATCTACACCTATGGTGAGCAAACCATCGTAATGGACATGGATTTAGTAAACGGTACTGCTGAAGGAGAAAGAAGAAAAACTTCTGTTGAAAAGATTGCAGAAAAAGAAATCTTAAGAAAAGTAAGAAAATTACTTCCAAAGAAAGCTAAAGTTGATGTGGAAGTTACTTCTCCTGAAAGAGCAAACATTTACATTCCTGAAGAATTTATTCCAAAAATTATCGGTAAAAACGGTAAAAGAATCGCTGAGATTGAAGAAAACATTGGAATAAGTCTTGGTGTTGAAGTAATTGAAACAAAACCAGTTAGCAAAGCACCAATTGAAGTGGACATTATCCATACCAATAAACAGTTGATTTTGGACTTGGGCCGTGAAAAAGGAAGAAAAAACTTTGATGTTTACATAGCTGGAGAATACTTACTTACCGCTACAACTTCCAAAAAAGGAGAAATAAAAATTAAAAAAGGAATAGAATTATCTGATTTCATTATTGAAGCTATTGAAATGGGATTAGAAATTAGCGCTATTCAAAAAATGTGATATTATGAAAATCGGAGCATCAACCCTTGCAGGAATTGAAAATGATTTAGAAGAAACTTTAGAATTTATTGAAAACTTAGGATTGGATTATGCAGAACTTGTACATCAGTTTCCATGTGAAAACATAGATGCTGAAGTATTGGAAAACTACAATTTAAAATATTCCATCCACGCACCATTTATTGATGTTAATATCGCAAGTGTGCAGGATAAAAGTAGAATAAATTCAGTAGACCAAATTAAATCATCAATAGATTTAGCAAATAAAATTGATGCTGAGTGTGTTGTAGTCCATCCTGGACTAACTTCCTTTTTACCAAACAAATACTTTAAAAATGAAGTAACCAATTTTGCAAATGAATCTATGATAGAACTTGGAAGATATGCCGAGGACTTAGGAGTGCTTGCAACTTTTGAAAACATGCCTTCATTTAATACAATGATTTATGACAATATGGAAGAATTAAATGAATTTTTAGTTTCAAATGATTTGTTTATGACACTTGATATCGGTCATGCTATGCATTCTGGATATGGCGCAGATGAAATGTATTTTGATTGCATTAAACACGTACATATCCACGATAATTTTGGTGATGATGATGCACACCTTACTTTAGGTGAAGGCACTATTGATTTAAACACTATAGTCAATACTTTAGAGAAGAATAATTATGATGGCATCTACATCATTGAAGTAAATAACTATGATTCTATCAAAAAAAGTTATGAATATATGAAAAAGAACTTCTAGAGAAGTCTTTTTTCCTTAATTTCTTTTTCAAAATAAAGATATTTAGAATCAATTACCTTTCTAATATCTTCAGCTATTTTTTTACCAATACCTTCTACTTCCTGAAGCTCACTTTCACTTGCATTAATAATTTTTCCAACACTTCCAAAGTGAGATAATAAGTTTTTAGCATTAACAGGACCAATATTAGGCAGAGATTCTACAATAAACAACTGCTGCTCCAACATACTCACTGGTTTTTTATCTGTTCTAATTTGAATTGGAGCTCTTTCATCGTTTTGTTCACGAACAGCTATTCTTTTAATCATAGCTGCAGTATCCTGAGCATTTCTTGTTGGAATAATACTAATACCAAAATCAATTGCAATAGAAGCCAATGATCCACGAATAGCATTTGGATTAACCATACCACCATACAAGTCATCCCCTTCAAGAATAAGTAGTGGACGTTTAAATTCCTCAGATAACTCACGAGCCTGCTTGAATAACCTTTTATCAATTATTGAATCAACAAAATCTTTTGTTGTTTTTCTCTCAATAGCTACTTCATCACTAACCTGATAGTCTGCAACAGCCATAGAATGAACTTTAACATCCATTTCCATTTCAGTTAAGTGTCTGATAACTTTGGAATTACCCTCACGAGAGTCAGCATAAACAATAGGGAAGTTATTTTCTTTTTTAGGTCTTTCAATTACCTTGACATGTTTTTCATTTTCCATTCTCTCAACTGCAGAGGCATTTAACTCTTTTAAAACGTCAGCATCAATTAACTGATTTTTCATACGACTTTCTTTATTGATACTTGACCAGTAGTATCCTTCATCTCTTGTTCCTTTAGTAATCAATACTTTAACATGCCCTGTTCTTTTACGACCGGTTCTTCCACGTCTCTGAATCATACGAACCTCAGAAGGAACTGGTTCATATAATACAACCAAATCAACAGCAGGAATATCAATACCTTCCTCAGCTACACTTGTAGAGATTAAAACATCATATTCTCCTTTTTTGAATGATTTGATAATAGCTTTTTGTTCTTTTTGAGTTAAACCTTTCTCACCGTCTTTAGCAGCCTGTCCGAAAAATTTAACTGATTTGATTCCTTCTTTTTCAAGTTTTTGATGAATCATCTCAAGAGTATCACGATATTGTGTAAATACCATGATTTTAGAAGAGTTTTTATCTTCCTTATCTTCAAAACGATTAGTAGTTAATTTAACCTGACCATCACGCTGACCTAACTCTTTTTTAATGATATTAGTAATTTCACGTAATTTTGGATGTTCCAAACCATTTTTCTCAGCAATTCTTGCTAATTTAACTGCTCTTCCAAAATTATCATCCCACATTAATGATTTAGCAGCTTTGGTTTGCTTTTTTCTCAATCTTGCAACATACTTATTGAATGTTACAACACCCTGGGTTTCAATTAATTCCTGAGCATGCTGAACATTAATAACAGCACTTAAAATTGAAATAGCCTGGAATAATTCCTTGTCAGGGTTTGTAGATCTTGCAATTTCACCCTGAATTCTTCCTCTTGCTTTTAGAATATCCAGTTTACCAACAGAAACTGTTTTAATAACACCCATATTCTTTAAAGCTTTAAGTCTCATTTTCAAAGCTTTATCTACAAATAATTTGATTTTTTCAAGCTCACGGCTCATTTCGATTTTAACCCAGTCAATTTCCACAGGATTAAAATACGGCCTTACATCAGCATCATCTTCGCTTTTAACAACAATATTTTGTATGTATAAATTCTCACAGACTTCCTTAATCTTGAATTTATCAGACCCTGGAGAAGCTGTAAGTGCTAAAATAAGATTGAATTTGGATTCCTGAACATAACGGGAAGCTAAATATACATAAGAATAAGATCCAACACCATGGTGACATTCATCAAATACCACTAATGAGACACTGCTTAAATCATAACGTCCATTAAGCAAGTCTGATTCAACAGTTTGAGGTGTTGCACAAATTATTCTTGACTCTTCCCATCTTTTTACTCTTTCTTCAGGTTTAATAGCTCCAGTTATTGAGGTACATGGCAAATTAATAAATTCCTTAAAACTGGATTCATGTTGTATAGCTAATGGTTTTGAAGGTGCTAAAACCAATATTTTTGAATTTTTAACCTTTTGCAATCTGTCAGCAGCCACTAAAATAGCTACAATTGTTTTACCTAATGCAGTTGGTGCAACAACCATAGTATTTCCTTTTTTTAAAACATCAGCTGCAAGAACCTGTTGATATAACCTTGATTCGATTGCATTTTCCTTTAATAAAGGATGAGAAATATAACTAGCCATAATAACCATTACCTAAACCCTAATCATTACCATATTACTTTTTAATATTTATAAAATGTTTAGAAAGAGCATTTGAAAAGTAATTCATAAAAAAAATAAAATTATAATTCAAAAATAACATTTTTGAATTTAGTTGCAGCTTCACCAATTGCGACTACTACATCACAATCAAGGTTTAAAGCTTTTTTAATAC
The DNA here is from genome assembly GCA_029219465.1 of Methanobacteriaceae archaeon. Lineage (NCBI taxonomy): Archaea > Methanobacteriati > Methanobacteriota > Methanobacteria > Methanobacteriales > Methanobacteriaceae > Methanobacteriaceae archaeon. The sequence goes on from JAQXTL010000004.1 coordinate 480,696, forward strand.
CGTCTTTAACTTCTTCTTCAGAAGCCCCTAAAGTTCCAGTTTTTTCAAAATCGCTAATATGGTTTAAGAATATTCTGTCATTTAATTCAGAGTTTTCTTTAAGCTGTTCAAATGCAGCAATTTGTGATGAAACAGATGCTGGCACGATGAATTTTGAATATTTTAAAACACTGTTGAAAATGCCTGTATCTCCAACTTTTCCAGATTCTGATGAAACAGTAATTACAGTTGTAAAATCACCATATAACTTTTTAAATTCTTTTAAAACTGTTTCAACTCCTGCGGGATTGTGAGCATAGTCAACAAATATTGTTTTACCATCAACAGTTGCAACTTCTTCCATTCTTCCGCTTACACCTGAAAAACTTGCAATTGAAGGTAAAATTTTATCATATGGTAAATTAAGGAATTTATGAGCTGCAATAATGACTCCAGTAATATTATATACATTGTGAAGTCCATCAACGTTCATTTTGACTGTTAATTTTTCACTTGGTGTGTGTAAATCAAAGGTTCTGTTTTTAAGATCAATGTTTGTTGCAATATAGTCGACCTGTGGAGTTGTTAGGCCACATTTACAAAAGTAGTATCCACAGCCTGAAATTATTTCTTTAACAGCTATTTCATTGCCACATACACATTCTTTCATTCCAACAGACTCGGGAAGTTCGTCAACACCAAATGTGATTACTTCACCTTTAAAGTCCATATCTCTTATAAGACCCATAATTGTAGGATCTTGTCCGTTTACAATTAACTGGCCAAAATCTAACTCAGAGATAAATTCTCCTTTAACATTAGCATAATCCTTGAAACTTCCAAGGTCATTTAAGTGATCTGGAGTAATATTTGTAATTAAACCGCCAGACATTCCAGTATCTCTAACTATTCTTCCAATAGTTCCTGGAATACCAAATGTTCCAACTTCAAGTATTCCAACATCCCCATCTAATCTTGATTGAAGAATTGGAATAAACTCTGCATTACCCTGCATTCCTTCCAAATCATGTTCACATGGTTTAATTCCATTATCATAAGCTATTTTTTTAAGTAAAGTTGTGGTTGTTGTTTTACCGTTAGTACCAGTAATTCCAAAAACCGGTTTTTCGGACTTGAGTTTTTCAATAACGTCATATAATTCAAAAATAGGTTTATCGAATTTTTTAAATATTGCAGCATCTTTAGGTAGGCTTGCCGGAGGAATTATATAATCTGCTTTTTCAAAAAATTCCTCAGGAGCTTCTCCATAGAATACTTCAATATCATAACCTTCTAGTGCTTTAGCAAACCGGCAATCCTCTTTAGAGGACAAGTCATTTCCAATTACATTATATCCTCTTTGTTTGAGAATTCTTGCTATTAAATTTCCGTTTGCTCCACAAACACCAATAATTCCGAAGGTTTTATTTTTATTCATACTTTTTACTTCCTATTTCAAGTCCTTTAGTAATTTTATCAACAGTAGTAAGTCTGTCATATGCTATAAGTGGTCCCATGTGTAAGATAATATCTCCAGGTTTTGAATATTTGAATGTTAATTCTGCTGCTTTTTCAATTGTCTCAACAGCTACTTTTTCTATGTTTGGATTTGTTATAGCATCCAAGATTTCATGTGCAGCTTCCATTTCCACACATTGTGTCACTTCATTAAATCCACTAGCTATAACAACTTTAAGGTCATATTCACTTACTAATTGACCAACTTCAGCTTTATCCCTTACAGATAATGTGTCAAAGTGATCCAAGAACAATACAACACTTTCATCTTTAAAGTAATCTAAAGTTATCTTCATTCCATCATATAAGAATGCAGAATCTAAAATAACTTTTCTTCCATTATAATCACCAACATCTTCCATGTGTGCTGGTAATCCTTTAAATTCTGTTAATGCATCAATAACATCTGATTTGTCAACCCCGTAGGTTAATGCAATAGCAGATGCTCCAACTGAGTTTTCAAAGAAATAACTCATCATATTAAATGGTGTTGTAAATTCTTCGTCTTTAGATTTTATAGTTAATGATTTATCTCCCACTACACCTTTAAAGTCAACATCTTCATCAAGTGCATAGAATATTGCATCATCACGAACAGTTTCAATGATATCGCGACAGGAATTGTTTGAGATGAAAGTTTCACTCATAGCCTGAAGCACTAATTTACGTTGCTGATATTTTTCAAGAGAACCGCCAAATTCAGATAAGTGATCTTCTGCAACATTAGTTAAAAGACCAATTTTAATATCTAATTTGTTTAAAAGTCCTATTGTACCATGAGGAAGTTCAAAAATTGCAATATCACATTCATTTACCTTACCTTTTACAATACCGTCAATAATAGCTTCTGAAACTAAATTGTTTACAAGAGAAGAACAGGACCAGACTTTATATCCTGCCTGTTTAAATAAACTGGTTGTAATAAAAGTAGTTGTGGTTTTTCCCATAGTACCAGTAATTCCAATAATATCAACAGGAATCAAATCATTTACTATTTTAGAAAATTCTTCATTGGTTAAAATTTTTAAGTCAGACTCGGCAATTTTTTGAGCAATTGGAGCGCTTTTAGGTAAAGTAGGTGGCATATAAACAGCATCAAATCCATCTACAGACGGATTTTTGTTAGCCATATCTAAGGTAACTCCTTCTTTTTCCATTTCAATTAAACTTCTTTGAAACTCGATTTTAAATTCAGAAATATCTTTTAAATCAGTTACAACAACATCATGTCCCAAATGATTTAATAATCTTGCGACAGGCCTACTTGCATTACCTGCACCAACAACTAAATAATTCATAAAATAGTCTTCCTCAATAATTTATTAGTATAATATATGCATCTTATTAAATTTAAGATTTTTTAAAAAAAAAAATTATTAGAAAATTTATTCAAACTGAATTAAATTTTCTACGTCATTATAGACAACATCAAGTCCGCACATTGACGGAACGTAGTTTGCTGCTTTTGCTGAGTTTACACCAATCACTTCGAAGCCCATTTCTTCAATAGGAGCTACAACCATACAGGTATCACATACTACGTTTCCACCTGCTTGTTCGATGATTTTTGTATAACCCATTCTGTCAGCGGTTGCCTTTACGCTTACGGATGTACAAATCCATAATTTATTTTTAATAGTTTTTCCTTGGACAATGTCAGCTACTTGTTTAATTTCATCAAGAGATGCATGAGGACATCCTAAACAAATCAAATCAGGTACTTTATCTGTAGTAGATAATTTTTGGCGAGTTTCATCGATTTGACTTCTGGAAACAAACATAATATCTTCAACATCATCTTTTCCAGCTTTTTTATGCTCTGGAGTTACATCTTCCATATGGTATAAAGCAACAGATCCAGAGGACGCAAGTGCTGCACCTAAGGTTTTTAAGTCATTGTTGTCTGGAGTATTTTTCAAAGTGAAATATGGAACTCCTCCACCAACAAATTTACCAATAATGTAACCTAGTGCACCAAAATCAGCACCGGAAATTTCACAATCAACATTAACAATTAAATTAGCTTTCCTGTTTTGTTCTAAGTGGAAACCATATAATGGAGTTTTACCAACAATAGCTGCTGCTAATGCTGCAGGACCTCCTTCACGATTGGTTCTAGCACCTATAACTGAATTAACAAATGCTACAGCAGATGATTCAGACCATGATACATGATCTTCAAATCTTGGAACATTACCGACCAAATAAGGTGTACAGGTACATGTTTTGTAGATTCCAAGATTTGCATAAGCATCTACAATCTGATTTTGCTTAACAGCAAATTCTTCTGGAAAACCTAATTCTTTCCAATTATCCAAATCAGTTCCCGGAGGGTTTAAAGATGCATTAATAGTAGCTTTTGCAGAACCATCACGAGCCAAATCTTCGAGATATTCTAAACCTGCATCTCCAATTGTTTTATATGAAACTCCAGATACTTGTGCGGAAGTAATGTCAACTAATTTAGAAGCACCATAGATATCTCCTAAAGCAACTAAAATATCCATACTTTTTCTAATAGTTTCTCCAAACTCCCCATCACACATTTGTTCTTCTTTTTTTGTTAAAAACATATTAATCATTAATTAATTGATATTCAACCATCTCATCAACTAAGTGTAGGAAATTATCTTTAAATTCATAAGGAATCATAGCACCTGCTGCGATGTCATGACCTCCACCACTGCCCCCGAAGTTGTTTGAAGAGTCCTGTAAGGCTCTGCCTAAGTTAACTCCTCTTTCAACCATTTCACGAGTGGTTCTACCGGAGATTTTAATATCCTTATGGAGTCTTGAAAGACCTATTACTGGTTTTGAGTCGTCCAATAACTCAACTGATAAACCAATACTTGCAATAGTACCCATTACAGATTTTAATACTTTATCTTCTGAGTATAAGTATTGAATACTGTTGAGTTGTTCTGCACCCTGTTTTTTAATCCATTCTAAACCTTTAACGATTTGATCACGGTATTGGCGTTGTAATTTTAAAGCAGCATCAAGTGCTTGTTCACGCTCGCCAATTGCAATACTTAAACCAAGACCTGGTTTTTTGTTTTTACCACATGCATCGAGAATGTATGAGTATTCTTCTAAATCACGTAGCAAAGGCACTTCTTTTGGTACAACATAACAGTCCCCAAAGATATCTGGATTAATAGAAACAAGAGCTTCTTTTAATAAATCCTTTTCTTCATCTTCCAAATCTGTGAATTTAATTCCGTAAGATAAGTTCATACGTTCTAAAAATTCACGAGCACCATCAAAGTCTCCACTTATTTTAGGAAGAGGTGGTGAAAAAGTATAAGCTAAGGATTTGTATATTGGTTCTGATGCTTGAGAAACAGTTTTTAATCCTTCATGGATTTCTAAAGTTCCACTTTCAAGAGCATCCTGAACGATTAATTTATTTACACCTGTAAAGCCGTTTTGACCTTGCATATCACCGAATGCACCAATCAATGCAAAATAAGCCAAATGTTTTTTATCCATTTCACGGATTGTTAAATAACTTGAACCTGCACCGCATAAATCCTTACTTCCGTCAATTCCAAATAAGTGAGGATTTAAATGAACAACATTACTTTCTGCTTCGGTGTCATCTGGTTGATGGTGGTCTGCTACGATTACGTCATGCTTGTAGGTGTTAAATTCTTTAATAAAAGAACTTCCCATGTCTGAAAATATGAATAAATCATATTTTTCATGCCTTAACTGATTTACAATGTCTTCTTTAAGACGAGGGATGATTGTTGTATGGAATTGAACATCCTCCTCAGCAAGAGCGTTAGCTAATACTGCTGCAGATGAAATTCCATCAGCATCGTTATGAGAAATTATTCTTATAACATCATCCTTTTCGATATGCTCCTGGAGCATATCAGTTGCTTCACTAGCCCTATTTAACAAGGAGTGCTGCTTCTTTTGGATTATATCTCCATCCTTCAGGTAATGCACCTTCACTTACGTAGTAAGATGCTAATCTTCTGATTCTAGATTCGATGATAGTTAAACCTCTTTTAGAGTGTAAATCTTTAGGATTTTCTTCTAAGTGGTCTCTGATGTTAACAGCTCTTTTGATTAAGTTTAATAAGTCTTCTGGGTATTGTCCAGCTTGATCATTTCTTTTTAAGATTTGGGTGATTCTTTCACCGGTAACATCTTTAACGGAAGGGATTCCGTATTGGTCTCTTAATACGATACCGATTTCGGAAGTACTTTTACCTTCTTTGTTGAATTTTAAAATCATTTCTTCAATTTCTTCATTACTGTAAGTTACCCATTCTGGTCTTGCCATAATATTACCTCTTTAATATTTTTAAATAAGCCCAATAAGTATTAATTTAAAATCTTTTAGAAAATCTAAGCTATTCTTGACTAGAATACCATTTTATAAATTGTTCTAAAGAATTTTTTCTATGTGAAAATTGGTTTTTTTCATCAGTTGTAAGTTCTCCAAATGTTTTATCTAATTCAGGAACATAGAAAATAGGATCAAAAGCAAAACCTAAATCTCCTTTTTCTTCAACTGCGATTTCTCCTGACACCTTGCCTAAAAAGATCTTGGGCTCAGAATTGGGGGCACAGTACCCAATAACTGACCTGAATTCGGCATAACGGTCATCAGTATCTGCTAATAACTTTAAAATTCCTTGGTTTCCTAAAGTATCTTGAACATAATGTGAATATGTTCCAGGAAATCCTTTTAAAGCTTTAATGAATAAACCAGCATCTTCAACAATCACAGGTTTATCAAGTTTACGACTAGCATATTTTGCGCCTGACATAGCTACCTCTTCAAGAGTTCCTTGAAGTTCATCATAGCCTAAGTCAATATGCTCTAATGAAATGTCATAATCTTTGAAAATATTCTCTGCTTCTTTAACTTTATGTTCGTTACCAGTAATAAATGTTATCATATTTTAAAATATGAGTTCATTTTTTTATATAGTTAATCCAAAAAATTAGTGAGTATATCTTCCACGAGATTCAATCTCAGATATTTTCTTAACTATATTTTTATTACCATAACCTTCCAATACACAATCAAAGTATTTTAATGCTAAATTATAATCAATACTTTGAAGAGATTTCTTTAAAACCAATAAATCAACTGCTTTATCTTCATCAAGTTGAGAGTATCTTCCAAGACCAAAATCAATAAAGACTAATTTGTCATCCTGAAGCATCATATTTGATGATGTGATATCTCCGTGTATGATATTTGCAGCGTGAAGTTTAGCTATTTCTTCACCCATTTTAAATGCCAAATCTTCATTTATGACATCTTTAACCATTTTACCTTCGATTTCTTCCATTAAAATGGATTTTTCATTTAAATTAACGTCATATAAAACAGGAGTTTTAACACCAGCACGTTTTGCATCAGACAATAGCTTTGCTTCTTCTTTGGTTCTTGCTTTTCTAATCTTATTGTCAATTTCAGGAATCCTGTATCCTTTAGCAACTCTGTCTTTTAAAACAGCTTTTTCGCCCAAATAGCTGCTTTTAACTATGTTGGATTCGGCTCCTTTTGCAATTAAATCATCACTTAATTTCAAGTATGTTTTTGAATTGTCAATCCATGGAATATCAACTTCATCGGTTCTGAATTTTTGAATAATTCCTGTTTGAGATAAATCCATTGGTCCAAACTCTTTACACATTAAAAGCCCAAGCCATGCAATCATTACACCATTATCGCCGCAAAGCTTCATCTCTGGCATGTAGAATTTAGCTCCGTGCTCTTCAGACATTGTTTTAAGCATTTGTCTTAATCTTGAGTTAGCAGAAACTCCCCCACAAAGCATAACTTCATCTTTTTGAGTGTGTGAAAGTGCACGTTCTGTTACCTCAACAAGCATGGAAAATGCAGTTTCCTGAAGTGAAAAACATATATCTTCCATTGGAGTTCCTTTTTCAGCTTCTCTAAGTGCTGCAGACAATAAACCTGAAAATGAAAAGTCCATTCCTTTTACAACATAAGGTAAATCAATATAGGAACCTTTTTTAGCCAATTTTTCAACTACAGGACCTCCAGGATGACCTAAACCTGTTTCACGGCCAAAATGATCAAGACAGTTTCCAATAGCTATATCTAAAGTTTCACCAAAAATTCTGTATCTTCCACTTTCATATGCAATTACCTGACTGTTTCCACCACTTACATAAAGAGAAACAGGATTAACTGCACCAGTATCAAGTTTTCCAACTTCAACATGACCAATACAGTGATTTACACCAATGATTGGTTTTTTAAGTGAAAGTGCAAGACTACGAGCAGAAGTTGCAACAATTCTTAATGCAGGACCTAAACCCGGACCCTGTGCAAAAGAAATTAAGTCAATATCATCATAGGAAAGTCCAGATTCGTCAATTGCCTGTGAGATTAATTTAGGAATCCATTCTGCATGATGTTCAGCAGCCATTCTTGGGTGAATACCTCCTTCTTCTGGAAACAACTGATTTCCAGCCATAGCTAAAATATTCCCGTCACTATCAACAATACCTACACCAGTTTTTTCTGCAGTTCCTTCAATTCCTAAACTTATCAAAATTATCAACTTGAAAAATTAATTATTTAATATATTGTTCTTTTTATTATTAAATAATTTTTAATTAGAAAACAACATAACAAACATTTTAAATTTAAATTAACATAAACTATGATTATGGGATTTTATAGCGCTAATACTCCAGAAGAAAAAAGAGTAAAAAAATTAACCGGAGATATTAACATCAGCGATATGTTCAAAAATGAATGTGAAACCCGTGGAATTCCTATTTATAATGCTTATAATATTCAAAAAAGATTATTGCACGAGGTAGAACAAGAACAGCTTCACGGTGTTAAAGAAGTAGATGACAGATTAATGGAATTACTTGATGAGAGAGGAAAAAATAAAGTAACTCACAGATATGTGGACTATATATCAAATGAAGATAGTGCATCTAGAGGAGTAATCCCTCCAAAAGCATCTGAGACTTCACTTCCTCCAAGAGATCAAATTAAAATTCCACCAAGAGCAAGAGATGCAAAACAGTTCCCTAATGATGATGAATTGCCTGAAAGAGAATTGTTAAAGAAAATCATGCTCCAGAATAAAAAGATTATTAATCAAAATAAATTAATTTTAGAACAGTTGAAAAAATTAGGTGAAAAAGATGATTGATGGAATAACAACTTACGGTTCAACTGACCTTATAGAAAAGTTACAAAAATGTGATGATCCAGTATTTTTACTTACAATAGGAACCACTGACACATCAACAATCCCTGATATTTCAGGAGCTGGCGCAACACCGGAATTAACAGTTTATACTCCGGCAGCAGATGCGGAATTTTTGGTTTTAGGAGAAGTTCACTGTACACAAACAGCTGCAGAAACAGTTGTTGACGGAGCAGCTGCACCAACACCTGCAAGACTTACAAAAGCTTCACTTCAGCTTTCAGAAATTCCTTTTGTTATTATTGATGCAGGTTCCAAAATTAAAGCTGACGTTTCATACTACAGTTTTGGAAAAGAACACGGTAGAGACATAAGAACTGGTAAAGGTATCGTAAACCCATTGGAAATTATTGAAAACGGGAAAGATTTAGGAGCAGAATTGTCAAACAGACATGAAATGCTCATTATTGGTGAAAGTATACCTGCAGGAACAACAACTGCATTAGGAGTATTAAAAGCATTAGGCTATGAAGCAAATGAAAAAGTTAGTGGAAGTATGCCACACAACCCACATGACCTTAAATCAAAAGTTGTTGATGAAGGATTGAAAAATGCAGGAATAACCCCTGGAGAAGCTGATGCTATACAAGCTATTGGTGCTGTGGGAGATCCAACAATTCCGGCTATTGCAGGTCTTGTTTTAGGTTCAGATATTCCTATTATCTTAGCAGGTGGAACACAAATGGCAGCAACATGTGCTGTTATTAAAGCATTAGAACCAAACTTTGACTTTTCAAGAATTAACTTAGCAACTACTGTATTTGTCGCAACTGATGAAACTGCTGATTTATTTGGAATTTTAAAACAAATTGATGATGACATTACAGTAAATGTTGTAGATCCTAGATTTGAAGAATCTGAAAACGAAGGATTGAAAAATTACTTAACAGGATTTGTTAAAGAAGGAGCTGGAGCTGGAGGCGCTATGTTTACAGCACTTGTTTTAGGAAGTTCTGTTGAAGAATTAAGAAAAAAAATAGAAAAAGTATGTGAATAGAGATTATTAATCTCTATCTTTTTTAATTTTAGAATATGTGGCAAATTGAGCCCATAAATACTATAATACCCATCAACCAGCAGTAATATGCGAAGATATCCAAACTTCTGTTTTTAATTAAGTCTAACATCCATTTGATAGCCATATAACCTGCAATTATTGAAACAATAAAACCAATGAAAATTGGTAAGAAGTTTACATCCATTGCAGAACCAATATCTTTTAATTGGAAAACAAAAGCTCCACATATTGCCGGAATAGATAATATGAAACTGAACTTAGCTGCAAATTCTTTTTCAAGACCAAATGTTAACCCCGCAGCTATTGTAGTTCCGGAACGGGAAAGCCCCGGCATAATTGCACATGCTTGACCTAATCCCATAATAAGAGCTTCTCTTTTGGAAATATTATTCATGTCAATTTTTCCACTGTTCATTCTTTGAGACAAGTAGAGGATAGTACCTGTTACAAAAAGGAAAAATGCTGGAACGTAAAGAGCTCCTGCGAATAATGATTCAACTGCATCATCGAATAATACTCCAACAAGTCCGACAGGAATAGTAGCTAAAATAACATACCAAGCAAGTCTTTTATAAGGATCTGCGTAGAACCCTTGCATAAATCTACCTTGTAACAAATCACCGATACTTAACCACCAGGAACGAATCATTTTTATAATATCCCAACGGAAGAACCATAACACTGCAATTAATGTTCCTAAGTGGAGTAAAACATCAAAAGCAAGGGAACTTTCAACACCCAAAATGTTATGGGCAAACACTAAGTGTGCTGAACTACTTACTGGTAAAAATTCAGTTAATCCCTGAACAATACCAATTATAATTGCTTGTAGTATGTCCATTATACTCACCTAAACGTATGCTAACCAGCCGTATTTGTCTTCTACTTTACCTTCTACAATGTCAAAGAAGGTTTTTTGAACTTTTTCAGAGATTGGTCCTCTTCTACCAGCACCAATGATTTTGCGGTCAACTGAACGGATTGGAGTTACTTCAGCTGCAGTACCAGTAAAGAACATTTCATCAGCAAAGTATAATCTTTCTCTGGAAATAACTTCTTCAGATACTTCGTAACCTAAATCACGTGCGATAGTCATCATAGAGTCTCTTGTAATACCTCTGAGGTTAGATGATGCCATTGAAGGAGTGATTAATTTTTCACCTTCAACGATGAATATGTTTTCTCCAGTACCTTCAGATACATGACCTTGGTAGTCAAGCATAATAGCTTCGTCAAATCCGTTTTCAATAGCCTCTGTTTTAGCTAATTGAGAGTTCATATAGTTTGCACCAGCTTTTGCAAGAGTTGGGAAAGTATCAGGTGCAGGTTTTCTCCATGAGGAAACACCGACATCTACACCGTTTGCCATTCCTTCTTCTCCTAAGTAAGATCCCCATTCCCAAGCAGCAATAACTACATTAACAGGACAACTTGAAGCATCTACACCTAATTGTCCGTATCCTTTGAATACTACAGGACGGATGTAACATGAATCTAAATCATTTACACGGATTGTTTCTAAGATTGCTTCTTCAATTTCTTTATGTGTGAATGGAATTTCCATTTTGTAAACTTTTGCAGAATCAAATAAACGTTTAACGTGTTCTTCTAATCTGAATACTGCAACACCTGTTTCATTTTTGTATGCGCGAATTCCTTCGAAAACACTTGTACCGTAGTGGACTACATGAGAAAGAACATGAATTTTTGCATCTGCCCAATCAACCATGTCGCCATCTACCCATATTTTTTCAGCTGAGTCATCCCATGCCATTTTTTATCACCTTATAATTTATTTTTTAAATGATTATATTATACAAATTTGTAATTACTCCATATTAATAATTTACTTTATTGAATATAATTCATTTTTATGAAAAAACGAAAAGTATATATAGTAATAAATTCATAATATTGTTTGTTGGTTCCGTGGTCTAGTGGTATGATACCTCCCTTACAAGGAGGGGATCACGAGTTCGAATCTCGTCGGAACCACTATCTTGATTTTTTTTAGAATTTTTTTCAATATTAGTCAATTTTTTCGTTCTTTTTTTGAAAGATTATACAATTTTCATTCCTAACAGTCAATCTTATAAAAAATTTTTAAAAAAATGACCAGTTGAATATTTTTTTACTATAAGAACTAATAGATTGAACAATTTTTAACGAAATATGTATTATACTGATTAAAAACAACAAATAATAAAATTTAAATAGTTTTCTAACAATAATTAGTATTATCAAAAAGGGGGAAATTTATTATGGTAGTTAAAATAGCTATTATTAAAAGTGGAAATATTGGTACCTCACCAGTAATTGACTTATTGTTAGACGAAAGAGCAGACAGACCAAATATCGATGTAAGAACTTTTGGATCTGGAGCAAAAATGGGACCTGAACAAGTAGAAGACGTCGTTCCTAAAATAGACGCATTCGAACCAGATTTCGCAATCTTCATCAGCCCAAACCCAGGAGCACCTGGACCTGCTAAAGCAAGAGAAATGTTATCTGAAAAAGACATTCCTGCAATCATCATTGGTGACGCACCTGGTAAAGGTAAAAAAGATGAAATGGACGAACAAGGCTTAGGTTACATTATTGTTATGTCCGACCCAATGATTGGTGCAAAAAGAGAATGGTTAGACCCAACTGAAATGGCTATTTTCAATGCAGATATTTTAAAAGTATTAGCTGAAACCGGAGCATTAAGATTAGTACAAAAAACTATTGATGCTGTTATCGAACAAGCTGACTCTGGTGCAGAAATTGAATTACCAAAACTCATTGTTACTGCTGAAAAAGCTGTAGAAGCAGCAGGATTCGCAAACCCATACGCAAAAGCAAAAGCTATCGCAGCATACGAAATGGCTGGCGCAGTTGCAAACTTAGACATGAAAGGTTGTTTCATGACCAAAGGTTTCGAAAACTTCATCCCATTAGTAGCAGCTGCTCACGAAATGGCTGCATGTGCTGCTAACTTAGCTCAAGAAGCAAGAGAAATCGAAAAATCTAATGATACTGTTTTAAGAACTCCTCACATGAAAGAAGGAAACTTAGGTTCTAAAACAGACTTAATCTCAAAACCAGAATAAGTAGTATAACACTACTTTTCTTTTTTTACTTTTTTTACAATTAACAACTATTAACTGAACTTTTTTTAAAAAAATAGAAAAGAAAATTAAAAGTAATTTTCTTTGATTATAAATTTGATTCTTTTATTCCAGAGTCTGTTAATATTTCTTTAGCCTGATTATCTGTTAAATCAAAGTGATAGAAATTACTGTAAAACTCTTTGGTTGTGTTTACAAGATTTAAATCTTTATATTCTTCAGGATAGATAACTTTAGCAGCCCATAGAAGACCCATAATCATATTAGCTCCAACAGGATTGTCAAACCATTTGAATGGGAATTGTGGAGTTACATAAACTTCCTTATTTTTAACTGCTTTTAGTAAAGCCCAGTTTGAGTTATTGTATACACTGTAATAAAAGTCAATATCATTGGTAATTATAACATCAGGGTCCCATTTGATTATCTGTTCAATTGAAACCTGAACTCCAGAAGAAGCATTAGTCTGATTTAGAGAATCTGCAACATTTTTACCACCTACATAATCAATTAACTGACTATGTGATATACCGGAAGGATATGTTTTCAATCCATCAGGACCATTAGCATAATAAATAGTTTTCTTATTATCATCAGATAACTTGGATGACTTTTCTTTAGCCGTGTTCATGTATTTATTGTTGAAATCTATAAGCTGTTTTGCTTTATCGCTTGCACCCAATAGCTCACCGACAAATGAAATCGGCTTATCTATAGTAGTAAGGTTACTTGTATCACCAACTGCTACTACAGGAATTGATCCCATTTTTTCCTGGCGTTCATTTATAACACCAAGATCAGCATTTCCCTGTTTATCAAAAGTAGATTCAAGTATAATATCTGGCTTTGCAGCTATAAATTCTTCATAACTTCCGTCCTGTTTACCATACCATCCTCCAACAGCAGGTAAATCTGAATATTTGGAAGGAACATATTGTGATTCGTTTTCGCTCCACTGATTGTTAAGTGCCTTTACTTTATCCGGAGCAACCATATATGCAACCATTGTCATAGACGGTGAAGTAGATATAACACTACCCACATCATTTGGAATTGTAACAGTTCTGTTTGCCATATCAGTAATATTTTTAGAGCCATCAGTCTCAATAGATGACGAAGACATAAATACTTGAGTTGCAACACCCATTACAACCAAAATAACTAACATCAAAATTATTATTTTATTTCTCTTATTCATCACGAAAAACCCCTATTTTCGATGAGAATATATTTTCATGATGATGTTAAAAAAAGTTTCTAAATAGTTATGCAAACCTAAAATAAAAAAAGAGTAACTAAAAGCTATAAAACGCCTTTAGTAGATGGAATTTGATCATGTTCAACTTTAATTGCATCTTTAATAGCTTTTGCAAATGCTTTAAAGATTGCTTCAGCCTTATGGTGATCGTTAACTCCTTCAACAGTGCCATAAATATTTAATTTAGCAGCACTTGCAAATGATTCAAAGAAATGAATTACAATATCTGAAGTCATATCTCCAATTTTTTCATTTTTGAATTTTAAATCCATATTACAATAGCTGCGTCCACTAATATCTATAGCCACAGTTGCAACTGATTCATCCATTGGGACAATAGCATGTGCCATTCTTCTGATACCTTTTTTGTCACCAATAGTATTACTAAATGCTTCACCAAGCAATATTCCAACATCTTCAATTGTATGGTGATCATCTATTTCAATATCCCCACTTGCCTGAACATCCAAATCTATCATACTATGTTTTGAAAATGATTCTAACATGTGATTGAAAAAATTCACACCGGTTGAAATATTGTATTTACCAGTACCGTCAAGATCCATTTTGATAGTGATATCTGTCTCAGATGTCTTTCTTGAAACATTTGTATTTCTAGTCATAATCTAACCTATAAAATAATTAATTTAAGCTACAATAATTTGGATAGTTTAACCATTACGATCAATAATAATGCACTGTGTAGGGCATTCCATTGCACATAAGGTACAAACGTGACAATATCTTAAATCCAATATATGTGCAACGTCACTAATCTTCCAAATTTTAGCAGATTTAGGACAAATCTCAGCACATTTTCCACAAGCAATACATTTTTCTTCGTCGACTAAAATTTGTAACAATTCAATCTCTCCATATAATTATAATTTTAATGTTGCAACAGACATTGCTTTAAATCCTACGTAAACTTCAGAACCAATATTAAGATTCAATTCTTTTTCAGCAGAAACTGTAATATCAGAACATAAAACAACGCCACCAACATCGATTTTAACACGAATGATTTCGTTTTTAAGTCTCATTTCAACAATTTGGCCTTTTAATACGTTACGAATACTTGAAGATTGAGGTTCTAACATTAAAAAGATATTATCGTAACTAATTAAAGCTAAAATTTTATCTCCTAACTCATAATTCCTATTTAAAGGAGCATTAATTTCAAATTGATTCATTTTAATGGTCATTACACCTTTTTCAAGATTAACATCCACAATTTCAGCTTCAATTTCATTAACATCTTTGTGAAGTTCCATAATTGCATTAATCTTTTTACATTCTTTTAAAATGGAATAACCATCATCGGTAAGAGATGTTCCTCCACCTCCACCTTTTCCTCCTTTTGTAGTATTAACAATCTTTACATCAAGAGCCATTTCCATTTTTTCAATATAATTTAATGCAGTCCTATAAGAAACTTTAATTTCTTTAGCAGCCTTTGTTAGAGAACCATAATCTAAAATAGACTGTAATAACTGATATTTTTTATTATCTAATAAAAATAAGTTATTATTTACATTAATTTTATATTCCACACCTGCCTTTACATCAGCCATTATAATCCCCCGAAAATATAATAATTCTATTATATTTTATATAATTAAAATAATTTTTGATTAAATTATTCTTTAAATTCAACTTTTTCGATGAAATTAATTACTTTATTAATTAATTTAGACAAAGGTCCGAATTTATCTGCAAGTCTTCTTAAACTTTCAATATCATCTTTTTGGAAAAATTTAACCAATATTAAAGCTATGAAATAAACAATAATACATGCAAATATTCCTGGGAACAAGAATAAAGTAGTTTTTGGAATAAAGTATGCGAAAATACCCATGATTAATGAAGCAAGTAAAATCTTAATTATCGGAACAGACGGAGCTTTAGTATTTGTTAATCTAAATACACAAATAACACATGGAATCATCATTAAAAGACAAGCTACACTGGTAGCTAGAGCTCCACCAGCAATTCCAAGAGTTGGAACCATAATCCAGTTTAATACACCAGTAACTATTGCACCAAAAATTAAAATATACATTGGAATTCTCGGATTTCCAATACCTTGAATAATACTAGTTGAAATTGCAAATATTGAATAGAATGTCATTCCCAATGACAAAATAGCTAAAGCACTAGCCCCTGCAACATAAGCTGGGTTTTTAAAGTAAAGAACCCCTAAAGTTGGTGCTGAAAATAGAGCAAGTCCTACACACATTGGTACAACAAACAATAATGAAAACTTATACGCATCAGAAACATACTTTTGAAGCAAGTTTGTATCTTTTAACTTGAATGCTTCTGAGGAAGCCGGTAAAATTGTAGTAGCAATTGAAATAGATATTATCAAAGGAAGTCTTGCAATAGGATCTGCTGCTGCAAAAAATCCAATATCATCGAAAGTCAAGAATCTACCCATTACAATTGTACAGATGTTATAAATAAGCATCTCAGCAATAGCAGTTACAATTACAGGAATAGAAAATTTAACCAAAGTTGTAGCTAACTTTAATTCGTCACGTCTTGTGAAAACAAAGTCTTCACTAGGTTTTGGTATTAAATCGCCCATACGGTATTTGAAAATATAGACTGCTGCAACTACAGATAATGAATATCCAATAACAGTACCCCATAAAGCACCAATTGTGGAAAAACCAATTAAAACAAAAGCAGTTGCAAATAAAATCATACCCAATTGTTCTACAGCACGAGTGTATACGATATACTCCATCTTATAGACACCCTGGAATGCACCTCTAAAAGCACCTACAATTACACTAAATGGAGCAATAAGTCCTACAATTTGTAAAGGAACTAATGCAACAGGTTTTTGCAAATAATTATAAGCAAGATAAGGAGCAACAACAAAAATCATTAGCGCTCCAAAGAATAAACCTAAAAAGACCATAATCTTTAAGGCCGTATAAATAGTCTGTCGGGCCATATCCTTTTCGTCAACAGCCTCGTATTCGGCAACATATTTAGCAATAGCCGGAGGAAGTCCACCAGCAGATAAAGTCTGGAAAATTCCCTGAAATGGCAATGTAATTCCTAAAATACCATATGCAGTAGGTCCAAGTAAAATTGCCATTAAAAAACGGTAGATATAACCACCGATACGGAAAATTACATTTCCTATTAGAATTATCAGACTACCTCTAACTAATTTATTCCCCATAATATTACCTTAAAATTATCTATTATTAATATAACTCAATTTTAATATTTAAATATACTTATTTAAAAAATTTTCAAATTCTATTAACGTTCTGTTTAATGACTCCATTCCATAAGAATCATTTTTAATATCATCTAGAGAATCATTTGACCAGAATGAAGCTCCAAGATTAGATCCAAAAGGACCGCCACTAACAGGAATAATTCCATGAATCATAAAATATGTGATATTTTTCAAATGAGCAAAGTCCTGTCCACCAGTCCTATCTCCTCCAACAGCAATACTCATTCCAATTTTTCCTCTTAAAATGTTATAGTCAATAGCTTCTAAAGCTCTAGTTCTGTCCATAATAGCAGATAAATAGCTACTAATACCTCCACTTTGAATTGGAGTTGCAATAACAATTCCATCAGCACTTAAAAGGCCTTCATAAACTTCACTCATGTCATCTTCAATAATACATTTTTTATTCTCAAGACAATAATCACAGTGCATACAGTGTTTAATGTCTTTTGCCTGACAAGAAAACATTTCAGTTTCAAAATTATCTTCTTTTAGTTTATCCATTGCTTTTGACAATACATAATGAGTAGTACTGTTTCTTGGACTTGCGCAAATACCAAAGACTTTCATAAAAATAGTTTATTACAATTAATTAAAATTAATTTCGTTTAAAAAAAAAAAGAGAGTGTAAATTAACCCTCAACCATAATTAATTTACCAGTATCAGAGTCTCGATAAACCTTACCCATTTCTGTAAATCCTTCACCAGAAGATTTACTTAAATCAGGAGCATCTTTTAATTCATCCCCTTGGTCTATTTGTGAAACTTCCTCTATAGCATTTTTAACTCTTTGTTTTTGTTGCTCGTCCATATTTTCATTAAACACAATACTTTGCATATTCCATGAAATAACCAAGAATACCAACAATCCAACTGCAATAACCAACATTGCATCAACAAGATTTGATGTACCGGCCATTGGATCTTCTTCACCCTGATTTAGGAATTTTCCTTTTCTTCGACGAATCATACACAACACCTAATTTTTTAAATTCTCTAAAACTGCATTTACAAACAATTGCAAATTAGAAGAGTACTCTTCATACCATCTACGCCTTATTTTTGATATAACATAAGCAACAGCACCAGAACCAATACCCACAACAGTTGTATCAAATGCAACTATAATTGCATTAGCCAATGTGGTAACATCTCCACTACCTAACGCAGCAAGACCCGGCCCCATTGGAATTAAAGTACCCATTAAACCAAGAGTTGGACCAATACGAGTAACAATATCTACTTTTTCAAGAGATTTTGCCATGACAACTTCTTCTTCCTCAATTAAATTTAAAGCCCAAGCTTCACGAGATTCATCAGACAATGAGTGAGAATCTGCAATCTTTAATAGAACTTCTTTTTGAGAGTCATAAATCTTTGAACCTTTAATAATATTTTTAAGTTCTGAAACACCCTCAGCATTAACCAAAGAAAAGATTAACTCTTCTTTATAATTTCTGGTTAATCTAACACGAGTTTTATAATCAGAAATAAGACCTCCAAAAGCAAAAACTGCAAAAATTGCAAATATAAGTAAGAAAATAATTACTGGAATCTGTAAACTTTGAGAAACTACATTTAAAGTTGCAGCCAATAATTCACTACCCGGAATAACTACCATATAAATCACCACCTATTTTTTTAATAAAGAATTCTTTTTATAATACAATAAACCTAAAACAACAATAATAACCAATAACACAAATGAAAAGGCAGCAGAATCTATTGAAACTATATTAATTGGCTTCATATCACTCATAT
This sequence comes from Methanobacteriaceae archaeon, assembly GCA_029219465.1. Classification (NCBI taxonomy): domain Archaea; kingdom Methanobacteriati; phylum Methanobacteriota; class Methanobacteria; order Methanobacteriales; family Methanobacteriaceae; species Methanobacteriaceae archaeon. Next base: position 499,832 of record JAQXTL010000004.1, read on the forward strand.
TAAGAGAAATGATATTTGGAAGCAACAATGAAATCATTAAACAATAAATTCCCAATATGAAATACATACTACCAAAATTTCTATATGTATAATTAATTTTAACGTAAGATATGCCAATAATCAATAAGTTAAACACTACTGTTGTGAATAAGCTAATTTGTAAATCATCTAATCCAAAAATTGATTCACCAAATCCTATGCAGATCATCATAGACAATATAAAACTTACATAAGACAATAAAAGAACTTTTAAAAATGTTTTTTTGTAATCTTTCTGTTTTAAAATAATATAACCAATAGTCATTAATAAAAATGCAATTAAAAACAGCAAAATGTAGTTATACTCGCCAATGAGAGAATCTAATTGAATTTTGAATATTGAAATTAAATAAACAGAAATACCAACAGATATAAACGAAACAATAGATAATTTAGCCAAATTTCTTTTAGAATCAATATTGCAATTAATAAACAAACCAATAATTACTGAAAATATCAAAATTGAAACGATAAAAGCAACTGACCACAATATGTTAAACCCCATAATATCCCCAATTTATTTTTTAGAAACTATTTTAGATACTATAACAGTTATGAAAAAACCACATAACATTACACAAATCAATAATATAACATTATTAACAGTAAATAACTCATTATTAGCAGTATTTTCACTAGAATCATTAGTTAAATTTTTATTTGTTTTATTTACTTCAATTTCAGAAGAATTATCATTTACAACAGACCCGGAAGTTGACTCCTGATAAGTTGTACCTTGAATTTCATCAGATGTAGAATAAGTAGAACCACTTCCAGATGATTTTGAACTACTTGAATAACTATAACTAGATGAATCACTCTGACTTTGAGAATAACTAGAACTAGAAGAACTAGAAGAGCTTGAACTACTTGAAGAAGGTGTTGAACTTCCTGATGAATGAACTACATCTGAAGTCACCTCTTCCACATACTCAGAACCATGTCCTGGATGAGCACATGCTGTAGATGCTACAAAAGATATAATAAAAATAATTGAAATCAACAAAGCTATTTTTTTATATTTCATATAATCACCATTTAATAAATTAAATTTAATTAAACATCAAAAAACCACATTTAATTAAATTTAACTTAAAAAATAAAAAGATAATAACTCTAAAAGAGTTATTATAATAAAAAAACTATTTTTTACTACGTTTTACATAACCTACACCAAGTAAAATTCCAATAGCTAATACACCAATTAAAGCATATAATAAACTATTTGAATCGATTGATTTTGCTGCAGGAGATTTGGATACTTCATATGCTTTTGCATTATCTTTACCATTTTGAGAATCTTCAGACTCACCTTGAGTTGGACTTTGACTAGAAACACTAGAAATTATTGCACCAGTTGTACCAACACTAGCAGAACCAGAAGGTTTAGCACCTGAATCAGGGACATTTGAATTACTGTTTGAATTAGAGTTACTGTTTGTGTTAGAAGTTGCATTAGTATTTGAATTATTAGAGTTTGAATTACTATTGGAGTTTTGATTCATTGCATTTAACAAATCTTCTTTAGTAACATTTTCAAGACTTTTCAAATAAGAAATGGAATTGAAGTTTTCTCCAGCACCTTGTTTTAACATGTTGAATTGTTCTTCAGTAATCCATTTTTCACTTACAGTAGTAACAACAGGTGTTGATTTAATATCTGAATTAGCTCTACCACTATACAAATCAATGAATCCTTTAATTGTGTTAGCACGCTGAGCTTCACTAGTTGCATATTTACTGGTGTCAATTTTACCATTTTGGAAGTTGACAATCATTGCTTTACCAATTTTAAGATTATCATCCCATACAACAAGAACTCCTTGAGATAATCCATTTTCTGTTTCATTTTTTGGTAACTTTTGTACAAAGAAATTACCTAAACCAGGTGATAAATCTAATAAATAAGTTAAACTGTCATCCTTACAATAAATGTTGGATGCAATGTATGTGTAAGACTCATTTTCACCTAATGGATAATTTTGTTGTATATAATCAGTTATGAAAAATCCAGGTTGCACACCAGGACATACATGAGCGTGGTATAAGAATGTAGCCATTTGATCAAATAATGGATGTTCATTCCATGCATTAACAATAGTTTGTATGTTAAACCAATTACTATCAGGAACAAATGATTTTTCAATAGCTCTTAATTTAGCACTATTATTTAATGTTTCAAATCCGACATTTACAACTCTATCACCATCAAGAGTTCCAACAAAGAAATCATTGGTGTCAGGGTTGTATCTTAAATAAATCATATTAACTACATCTGAATCAGGATAACGAATTGCAAATGCAAACCATAATGGTTTCCATACAGCTTGGTGAAGACTTAATAAGTTTTGACCAAATAAAGTTCCACCAAATACTTCAAATAAACCGTCACGTGCACTTACAGTATCTCTACCATTTAAGAATGCATATCCTGCATCAGTTAAAGCAAGGAAATCAACGTCATCTCTTTCAATATCAATGCCTAAATCTTCTTTGAATATTTTTTTAGCTTCATTAGCTGCATCAATACCTATTTGTTTAATTTGTTCATCAGTTAAAACTTCATGAGTGTTATTAACAGTTGCTCTTGTAGCAGAAGAGAGATTTAATGATAAGATATAGTTTAAATCTAATCCATGACCATCAATACCATATTCTGCAGGCTCACCATCATAGGTTACATTTTCTGTAGTTCCCATCAAGTAATTGTATTGTTCTTGGTTTAAACCTGTAAATTCGTATAAGAAATCAACTAAATCTTCAGGGTTAGTGTTGATTTTATTAATCCACCAGGAACAGTATTTTAATTCTTCTAAACTTCCAGCATCAGGATTTAATCCAGTTTCTTTAGTGAAAGCTGCTTTAAGTTTAGTTGAATTGAATGACATGATGATTAAATCACCAGTTTTGAGTTTAGAATTCCATTTGATAAAACCAATCATATTTTCAGTAGCACCAGTGTTGGTAGTATTCATACCAGTATAACCAGTTTTACCAATAGTGTCATCTAAAAAGAACAATGCTGCATCATCATCAGATCCACCAGGAACACCAAGTACTTTGTATGCAGTTACATCTGCAGGAGAACCTACTCCACCAGGATTAGTTTCTTGGTCTGGAGGATAGTATTTTAATAAAGCTTGAATAATACTATATCCTCCCAAAGTACCTTCACAAATATGACCGTGGAAAGCAGCTTCTTGGAGAATTTCTTTAGAAACATCCGCAGCCCAACCATTTGCTAAACTTGCAAATGCCCAGGAATTTTCTCCAACTACAGCCTTATAATATTTATTCCATTGAGATTTAGTCATATTCTCAGAAATAGTTCCTAAATATGAATATTTAGTAGATGCGTTTTGGAAAACAATAGCTTTTAATTCATTACCTTTTTTGATAATAAAAGCAAAATCGATTGGGTCTACTGCACTTTGACGTAACATTAATACATTAGTATAAGTAATTCCGCCGTAATTTACAATTGCCTCCATTGCATCTTCACTAGTTTTACCATTATATTTTGCAACACCAGCAGTTGTAATAACTAAAATATCATCCGCATTTTTAAAATCTAAGTATTTGTCTGCTTGAACAGTTACTTCATGACCCAATATATAACTTTCAGAAGCTTTCATATCAAAAGTAACATTAGCTAAAATAGATTTGCCCAATTGAGGAGTGATGATTTTATTTTGAGTTAAATACCCCGGAGCAATAACAGAAATATTAAGTTTATCCAATACATCACTTGAATTAATTACGACATTATAAGAATTAGATGAACTATCGTAATCCTTTGAAATAATGTGTTTATTATTAACAATAATTGTTGGATTTATATTCCCATTGTCGCTTTCATACTGATAATTAACATTAACATTTAAATTTGCTATTTCAGAACTTTCTTGGATATCTGAAGTTGAGTTTCCAAGAAATGAATCATCAATATTATTCGCTGAAACTCCACCTATCATTAGCAAAACAATCATGCTAAAAAATAAAAGTGAAATTAAACGTTTGTTAATAATTTTACCCCCATATTATCTTTAAATTCAATGTATTCAAAATATTAAGAACGAATGAATACACTCTAAGATTATAGTAATAAATATATAAATATAATTATTACTTAAATTAATAAAAATTATAAAAAAGTATTACTACAAACATTATTTGAAGAATATAAAAAGAATAATAAAAAAGCATTAACCCAAATATTGATTAATACACATATATTAACAAAAAATGTCATAAAAACAACTTATTTTATCAAATAACCCCTTATAATTTAATATAAAATTAAATAATTAAATATTAAGCTATTTAAAAAAAAGTAATAAATAACCGCAAATTTTATAAAAAAATATACAAAATAACAAAAGTATTACAAAATTAAAAAGTAATACTATTCTTTTTTAGACTTTAAACTACATAATTGGCCCTTATTTACTCTAAAATAAATAATAAAATAAAATTAAAAATTATTACTTTTAAAAATTGACTAAACAAAATCAAATAAAATAGAAATAATTTAAACAAATTAAAACAAGTAATACTATTTTAAAAAAAATCCTAAAAAAGTAATAAGCAAATAGTCTTATAGAGTATTACTCCAAATTTCAAGTGTTGAAAATGATAATAAGGTGATAAGATGCATTTACCCGACGGAATAATAAGTTTTGAACAGGCAATGATTTATTGGATAATTACATTAATAATTATTTTACTATTTTTTTACAAGTTTTCTAAAGATGAAAATAAAGAAAAGAGAATAATATCAATAGCATTATTTAGTGTTTTTACTATAGTTATAACTTCATTATCAATTCCATCACCATTTGGTGTGCCAATCCACTTTTTTTTAATACCTTTAATTGCAATGATATTAGGTCCATTTTCTAGTACAATAGTATCATTTATCGCGCTATTAATGCAGGTATTCACTTTAAATATGGGTGGGATTACATCATTAGGTGCGAATTTCATTGTAATAGGATTTATTTTACCAATTGTAACCTACAGTTTTTATAAACTCTTCCTAAATCTAAATAAAAAACTTGCAATTTTTGGATCAACAATAATTGGAATAATTGCTGCTACATTTGGACAAGTAGGTATTTTATTAATTTCTGGAGCTATGAACTTTGATCTTTTATTATCAACACTAGTACCATTTTACTTATTTATCTCAATTATTGAAGGATTTTGCAATGTAGTTATAATAACCTCTATTGAAAAAATAAAACCCGAATTAATTGAAATAAATGAAATTTAGGTGATAAAATGAAATATTTAAAGATTTTAATAATAGTATTAACATTATTTTTAACAATGAGTGCAGTATCATCTCATGGAGTTGACATAACCTCCGATACAATGGTAGTTGCTAATGAAACAAATGGAAAAATGACTAAGAGTATTGCAGATTCAAATAATATGAACATTAGTGTTTATAAATTTACATCAGAAGATGAAATTTTACATACACTTGAACACAGTATAAACAATACCAATAAAAGAATTTTATTTGTCGCGTATCAAGATATAGCTCATGATTTTTTAAAACAACATCCTGATTTATCCAATAGAATAATCATTGTCGATGATGTAAATGAAAATACTACTCTAGAAGGACTCAAAACCATTATCAATACAAATGAAGCTACAAATAATGAAAGTAATTTTGCGATTCCATTAGTCACCGGTATCATAATTGGTATTTTTATAGGAATAGCTTGTGGAGTCTTTATTATGAAAAAAAAAGAATTAGAATAATATTCTAATTCCACCTTCTTTTTTTAAAACTACATATATATTTATAATATCTAAAAAACAAAATATCATTTAATTGGGGATAATTTATGAAGTTCGGGAAAGGTATTGTAAAAAAATATTCAAGAGAATATAACAGGACATTGAAGAATGGTGAAAAGAAGAAATATAAAACAGAACAAATTCAGATTACCGTTCCGAAAAATGAAGACATTTATACAAACAAAGAAGAAGTTCTAATTATCCCAAGTTCTGAAATTGAAGATTTTAAAAGTAGAGAAGAAGAAAACGACTTTTTAAAAGCCGCTAATTATCTTTACGTTATGGAAGTAGAAAAATTAAATGAGGAAATAGATATGAATAAAAACTCTACTTTGAAATATGAAAGTGAGATTGAAGAGTTAAAAAGTGAAATAGCTTCTTTAAAAACTATTGAAGAAGAAAATGTTGAACAAATCAAACAGGAAAACGAAGAAATTAAAGATAAACATACCAAATTGATTATCGAAAACGAAAACCTGAAAACCAAGTTCACCAACATGAAAACTGAACATGAAAACTTAAAGAGCAAACATTCCAGAATTAAAGAAGAAAACGAACACCTCAAAAGCAAATGTTCTACTTTAAAAGATGAGCACACTTCAATTAAGGACAGCTACGATAAAGTTTCAGTTAAATACGACCAGTTAAAACAAGAAAACCTCAACACTAAAACCAGTTATGCTGAAATTTTTGAAATCAACGAAGGCTTAGAAAAAGACTATGAAGAACTTCGTTTAGAATATAATGATCTAGTTGATAAAATAAATGAATTAGAAGAAGAATTATATAAAATTAGATCAGTTAAAAGTCACGATGAATACATCGCTAATAAAGTTAAAGAATTTATTTTAAAAAGTGGAGATTAAAGAGTTTTATAATCATCTTGAAACTCTGGATTCCATCTTTTAAGACTTGGAATAACCAAGGCTGTAATACCGGTTGCTTGTGTTTCAGGCAATCTCGGATTTTTTTCCATCATTTCTAATGTTTTTCTTGTTATCATTTCAGAAAGAGTTATATCTGGCTCTGTAAATTCACCATTCTGATAACAATCTATACAATAATCTGAATTTAAACTACCATCCTTATTTGTACCATAATCTTCTTTTACAATTGGTCTACCACAAGAATTACAAAATACCATAATATACACTCCATTAAAAAAAATAGGGGTAAATTAGAAAAAATCTAATTTACTAGTCGTCTTTCACTTCAATATTTTCATCTTCATCCATAGCAAGTCTCATGTTGTCTGGATCTGGTTCGAAGTGTTCTAAGAAGTCTTGTGCAGCTCTTCTTACGTCTCTAGAACCAATGATGTATCTACCTGCGATGATGATATTTGCACCTTTTTCGATAGCTTCTTCTGCGTTGTTAGGTCTAATACCACCTGCAACAGCAACAAGACCTTTGTCACCGAGTAATGCTTTAATATCTTTAATGTTACCCCATTCAGTCATATCACTGGTGTCTTCACCGTGTTCTGCTCTGTAGGTTTCCATATCAACATTTCTGTGTAATAAAACAATATCTGGTTTTAAGTCTTCAGGAAGTTTAGCTAATTTTTCTTCGAATCCAGCAACGTTCATCATATCTAAGATGGAATAGATACCTTGTTTTTGGGTTTCGTGAATAGCTTTAGCAATGGATTCAACAGTACCGAGACCGGAAATAGCAACTGCATCAGCAGTTTCATCTGCTGCCATTTTAACTTCTACACGACCAACATCTAAAGTTTTTAAGTCAGCAATAATGAATGCGTCAGGACGTAATGCTCTGATTTTACCGATAATTCCAACACCGAATTTTTTAACGAGTGGAGTTCCAGCTTCGAGTAAGATTCTGTCGTTGTCTGGTAAATCTTTAATGATTCTTTCCATAGCAGCTTCATTATCTAAGTCAAGTGCAACTTGTAAGTATGGTGGTGACCAAAGTTTTTTGACTTTGAATCCCATAATTGGGTGAGTTCCACGGTCTTTTTCTGCTAAAACTTTTTCGATAGATGGGTAATCTGCCATAGCTCTTCTGATTGCTAATTTGGTTGCTCCGTAGTTGTATTGATAAATTTTTCTGTAATCTTTAGCAGATGGATCAATGAATACACTTACGTTAATTACGATATCTTCTACAATTTCTTTTGGAATGTATCCATCTTCTACTGCATCAGCTACTGCTCTTGCAACAGCAGTTTGTGCAGGTCCAAATACTTTATTAGCATCGTCTAAATCACCAACAGTTACTTTAGGAATAATTAAAGTAGCTGGTTTAGTCATTAAATTAGGTCTAATTACACTGGTTAAAGGAGTGTGTCCAACAGATAAGTTTGATAAACCATTAGCGAAAGCTTGACCGACAGGGCCAAATTTGTCACCAATTAATAAATCAATGTGTGCTAATTCTGGGCCATCTCCAATAAGAGCTTCTCCTATTTTATACATTGGGTCCATTAAAATATCCTCCATATAATAGTATTAGTTTATTTATAAATATAATTAATTATTTATTGGAAGTTAATCCTTCTTGAGATATCTTTAGGTAAAGGTAATCTTCTGAAAGGTTTTCCTTCACATTTTTCGTTAACTTCAGCAATTAATTCATCAACAGTCATGTCGACTTTTTCACCAGTTTCACGTACGGTTACTTGGAATTTACCGGATTCAACTTCTTTATCTCCAACGACGAAAATGTATGGGATCCATTCTTTGGATGCATTTCTGATTTTTTTACCTACACTTTCATCCCTATCATCAATATCTACACGAATGTTTGAAGCTTTGATTTTTTCATATAATTCTTCTGCAAATTCTTTGTGAGATTCACCGACAGTTAAAATTCTAGCTTGGATTGGACTTAACCAAGTAGGTAACATTGGAGATTTCTCATTTAATTCAATTGCAGTTTTTTCAAGCATTGCACATAAAACTCTTTCAATACTTCCGGTTGGAGAACAATGTAAGATAGTTGGATTATGTTGCTCGCCGTCTTCACCTAAGTAAGAAATACCGAATCTTTTACCACTTTCAACATCAATTTGAACAGTTGGGTTTTCAATTGGACGACCTAACGCATCAATGTTAGCTAAGTCGATTTTACATACCCAATAGTGGTGTCTTTCAGGTAAAACTTCAAGTAAAATAGGTTTACCGAATTTTTCAGCAATTTCATACATCCATTCTTCGTTTTCTTCAAAGAAGTCTTGGGTTGCTCTGAAAATTACTTCAAAGTCTAATTCTAAGTCTTTACCGGTTTGCATACACATGTCAGTTTGATTTGAGAATTCTTCAAGAGATGCTGGAACATCTGCACAGAAAGAGTGGAAATCAGGCATGGTGAATGCTCTTAATCTTTTAAGACCTACAACTTCTCCTTTTTTCTCGAAACGGAAACTGTAAGTGGATAATTCATAAACTTTAGCTGGTAAGTTTTTCCAGGTTAAGTATGAATCAGCCATTGTTCTGAATGCACCGAAACAGCATGCAAATCTGAGCATTAAGTTCTTTTTGGTGTCAGTTCTGTATTGTCTTTCACCAAATTTATATGCATGTTGATATATTGCTTCATTATCTAAATCGTAGAAAATTGGAGTTTCAATTGGCATTGCTCCATTATCTACTGTGAGGTTGTAAACATAATCTGCAAGTAAATCTCTTATTAATCTACCTTTTGGATACCATCTGAGGTTTCCAACATCAGAAGCAGGTTCATAATCACAAATTTCTTTTTCTCTCATTAATTTAACGTGAGGAGGTTCTCCTTCATCGGATGCGCCTTGACCTAATTCATAATCAACGAGTTGTTTGAAAGCCTTATTGTTGAATTCAAAGTCTTCAATTTGAGTGATTTTGTTACCTTCAAGGATTTGCCATTTGGAAGGTTTTCTTTCTACTTTTGCTTCATCTGCATTGTCTGCAGTGATAGTTCTTGAAAGTTCACTTAATGGGTGACCTTTACAGGAAATTTCAAATGCTTTATACCATCCGAAAGGTACTCTTTTTACATTAAAGTCTTCAGCAAGTAAAGCTTCCTCTGCATCTTTTAAGATTTGTACAGCAACTTTTGGAGAGCTTAATGAAGAAGATAAGTGAGCATAAGGATATAATACGATATTTTCAGCTTTAACTTGATCATTAGTTTTTTTAACTTCACTGACTAAATTTTTAACAATACCTTCTGGATTATTTTCATCATCTTTTTCAACAGCTGTAAATACTACTAAAGAATCATCAAAGGAACCTTCTTTTTTAGCTTCCTCAATATCTTCAGCTACAGGTGTTTTATTTTTTACATTATAATTTAAATAATCAGAATGAATTAATAAAATTCTCATTTTACCACCATATATTATGATTTAAGTTTTATTTTTAATATTATATAAAAATAGCTAATCATGAAAATTTACAAACCCCAAATCTAAAAGACAATATTAATAAAATACCCAAAACATATTACTTAACATGAGAATTATTTTAGCAGGAACCGGAAGTGCAGTTGGAAAAACAACTATATCTACTGGAATAATGAAAGCATTAAGTGAAAAATACAATGTTCAGCCATTTAAGGTTGGACCGGACTATATAGACCCGTCATACCACACATTAGCTACAGGTAATGTCTCAAGAAACCTTGATTCCTTTTTTATGAAAGAAGGGCAAGTCAGAGACTCCTATCTTAAAGGAATGAAAGGAAAAGACATAGCTATTATTGAAGGTGTTAGAGGATTATATGAGGGAATTGATTCTGTAAACGATATTGGAAGTACCGCGTCAATTGCAAAATCCCTTAATGCACCAGTAATCTTAATTATCAATTCCAGAAGTTTAGTTAAAAGTGCAGCAGCTATTGTTTTAGGTTTTAAGGCATTAGATCCTGAAATTAATATTGCTGGAGTTATTTTAAACAAAGTTAAAAATAAAGCACACTACGAAAAAACCAAAAGATCAATTGAAGAAATAACCAAAGTCGAAGTTATTGGCGGAATTGTTCGTGACAACAACATTTCAATTGAACAAAGACATTTAGGTCTTGTTCCTGCTCGTGAGAGAGAAAATTCACTTAAATTCATTGACCTATGGTCTGAAGTTATTAAAAATTCCATTGATTTGGACAGATTAGTTGAAATTGCAAAAACAGCTCCAAAAATCACTTCCGATATTACTCCAATTTGGAATAAATTAAATAAACAGCCTGTTAAAATAGGAGTTGCTTATGATGAAGTATTCAATTTCTATTATAAAGAAAATATTGAATCTCTAGAAGCAAACAATGCTAAAATAGAATATTTCTCACCATTAAACGATGAAGAATTGCCTGATGTTGACGGATTGTATATTGGTGGAGGATACCCAGAACTATTTTCCAAAGAACTTAATGCAAATCAAAATATGCTATCACAAATCAAGAACTTCCACTTAGAAGATAGACCTATCTTTGCTGAATGTGGTGGTTTAATGTATCTTATGAATTCTATTCACGAAGATAAAATGGTAAATGTATATCCATACAAGTCTATTTTAACAGATAGAGTACAGGCACTAAAATATACCATTGCAGAAGTTACTCAGGATAACATTATTTCCAAAAAAGGTGAAAAATTCCACGGACATGAATTCCACTATTCAAAAGTTCTTGTTGATAAAAACAACATTGAAAATGATTTGGCATTCAATATATTAAGAGGAAAAGGTTCCTATAATAATCAGGACGGATTTATGAAAAGAAATACACTTGCAAGTTATGTCCACACCCACGTAGCAGCAATGCCTAACTTCGGTGGAAACCTATGTATTTCATCATTGGAACTTGGAGGATAAAATGAATCTTAAAAAAATTGATTTTTTTAACCCATTGATAATAGTAGTTGCAATCCTTGTCTTTTTGGCAATGGGTTATATTGGATCATTTGACTACCGCTTTGAATACCCTCTCAAACCAAGTGTCTTTATTGTAATAATATTAGCATGTATAGTCTTTGGGACTACTTTTTTACTTACAAATCGCAAAGTCAGTGTTGAGAAAACAAAAAAAATTGATATTCTATCTGAAAAGTTATTGGTAGGATTAGTTATAGTTGCATTAATTTTACAAGCTGCAAATTTAGTTTTAATGGGAGGAATACCTCTTTTTAACAGTGTTTTAAAGTCAAATGCAACAACAAACATCTGGAGAATTGCATACCCACTATTTTTAATAATGATAAATGTGCTTCTTGCAAAATACTATGATAAAAAATATCTAATTTTAGTTGCACTTGGAGCATTAATATTTGGTCTTAACGGATATAGAACATCTGTTTTAGGAATTTTAGGAAGCTGCTTTATTACACTTTATTATTTAAATAAAATATCTAGAAAAATGGGAATTTTATTTGTTATAGTAATCACAGCAGGTATTATGGCAATCGGATATATTGCATCACAATCCATTGCAAATCAGCACTGGACATTAAATCCTGCTCAATTGGTATTCTACAGAGCAGCATTTACATTGGAAGTCTTTGAAAAAATAATTCCACTTGCAGGAACAACACACGGACATATTCTAAGTATGATTTTTAGTTCCGGAAGTCCTAGAACATTTATTGGAGAATATGTACTACACTACACAGTTTGTCTTACTTCAACATTATTCGGACCTGTAACACTTGATTTTGGACTAATAGGTCTTGCAATTCAAATGGCATTTATGGGAGTGTTCTTTGGTATAATTTACAAACTAAAAGAAGGAATAGGAGTTGGAATTTACTCCATTATTTTAACACACACATTAATTTGGATAGAAACTGGACCAACCGACATTATGGTTTGGTTTTTATATTTACTTGGATTAATATTGATAATAATTAATTATAATTATATTAAATTAAACAAAAATTAATATAATTAAGATAATTAATGAAATAAAGAATACGATAGTTCCTTTAACGATAAAATCTCTATTCTTATTAGTGTATAGAGATAAACCGTATGAAACACCTAAAGCAACAATCATCTCCAATAATCCAACTATTCCAGCGTCTAATTTTAATAGACTGCCTGCAATAAATGAAACAAGATAAGCAATAACCACAACAGCAATAATTAAACCAATCGGATTTTTAACAAATTTAAATAAAAAGGAATCTTCACTAAAAAGACCGCCTCTAGAATCATAATTATACAAAGTAGTAGGATTACCTGACAATAAATTATTTCTAGATTTTGTATTTGACCTGTTTAAAACAGAAGACAAAAATCCACCTCTATTGTCCTCTTCATCTAACCTGTATAATGTATTTTTATAAACAGCAGGATTTTGATCTCTTCTTTTCATGAAATAATCCATATCAGAAGCATCATAAGTGTATTCCGGATATTCTTCCTCAATATATTGAGATGCCCCACCATCATAAGGAGTATTATCTAAAGTAGTCTGGGAAGTATTATCCTGATATCTTTTAGCTATTTCAAGTAAGTTATCCCTGTCTACTAATTTAATTTTCTTTCTAAGAGCATAATTCTTTGCCTGTTCGGAGAAATAAGATGAAGAAACAATAGTAACTTTAGATGCCTTAATACTTTGTTGGACCTCTTCCATTTCCCTTAATACGTCAACCCCAATTTCAAAATCTTTATCATAATTTTTACATGCTACAACAACACCAAAATCCCCAAGAGTTGTAGGTAATATAGCATATATATCTATAACTTTCTGAGAAGTCTTAAAATTCTTATAAACTTTAAAACCAGAGTCCTCCATTACTTTAGCTATAAAATTAATTAATTGTGGTTTTTCCAAATTTCCACCCGCTGTGTTTTTTGCATTTAATATTATAATTTATAGAACAAATTGTTATTAAACTTTTTTATACTTTTGAATAGTATAAGATTAAAAAAAAGTTAGAGATTAAATTATAAAAAAAATATTAAAAAAGAAAAAAGCCCGTAAAAATTAATTTTACAGCAAATACAAAGTCTTATGACTTCAAGTTTATCAAAAGAATAACTTGAAGCCACATGATTTGAACCTATAAACCACCATGTCCTATTGGAAATTATCTTTTAGATAATTAACAATGTTGTATATATTCATAAAAATATGATTATAATAATTACATGCATTAAGATTAGTTCCATAGAACACTATTCTACCATAAACATCTTTAAATGAAAATACACCAGTACCCTTTTTATCAAATATATTTTTCAAATTATTAGCAGCTTTCACTAACTCCTTATGAAGATCCAATACCTTAAATAAGAGTTAACAGAGTTAGGCTGAGTTAAATAAGCCTGATCTATATCATCAAATTTAACTTTCAAATCATTTATTCTAATATCAGAGGAAATATCTGGCCAATTAATATGTTTAGACCCATCTTTAAGAGTTATCATAGGATTTGCAGGTTTAACAAATTGATCAATTACATTATGAATATCATTGAAAAATGTAGTAAGATACCTACAATTTTCAATCTCAATTGCATTTGAGCCAACTGAAAAGAATACTTCTCTTCCATTTTCTCCAATTTTAGACCTAAGAGTTGAGAACTTATTTCCAATTTGGAAATTATTAGTCAGTTTTTCCATTTCTAAATGTAATTTATCTAAAGTTAATTTGAAATTAGCAGATTCAGGTCCTTCAGCCTTATAGATTTTCTCCAAATCATCTAATAAATTTTGAATTGGATTCAAGATTCTATTTAATTTAGTTGCCTTTGGCACCTCAAAATACATCTGTGGTTTAACAGGCTGCTCAACAACTTTAGGCTGTTCTACAACCTTAGGCTGACTATCAACAACTTTAGGTTGATTATTAACAACTTCAGATTTTTTTACAATATTAGGATTTTCTCTTTCCTCATCTAATATAGTTCTTATCTTAGTAGATGTTTGTGGATTTTCAGTAGGGTTTTTTTCACCGAGATCTTCATAAGGATCAGCCTCCTTAATGCGAACATCACGTTTAATATATTCTTCCTTAGGAGCTTTAACATCACCTTTATTTTGTTTGAATAATTTTTTACCGATTGTTTTACCTAATCCGTACATCATTAAGTGTCCAATTGCAGTGTTTACTGAACCCCAGACTAAGTTACCAACATGCACATCATGGTTACATACAGCTTTGTATGAGTTAATCCAAGCACTAGTAGCACTAGCAGCACCAACACTTACAGCTCCTGAAATCACAGCAGAAACACCTTCTAAAGGAGCAAAGAAAATACCTGCAATCATAGTAGCAACAGACGCCCAGTTAGCAACATAGGACAAAACACAATTCTTCATCTGACTAATACCTTTATCCAAGAAATAAGTACCATTAAAAACAGTACCATTATCTGATAAATAATATTAGATCTTCCGAGTTTTGAGTCGTAGATTGCACTTCCTTCTTTATTGTAACCGTGATTATTGTTAAAAATACAGTCTAATAAATTAGTACTACCTTCATTGTAGATTACACCACCATATTTAGCACTATTGTCGCCAAAAGTACAGTTAACAAAATCACACATACCAGCATTATCAATTACACCTGCATAATCACGACTAACAGCATAATCAATATGATTACCAGTGAAAACACTATTATAAGCCTTAAAAACACCTTTATTAACAACAGGAGTCTTAAAACCACTAACACTAACATTATCCAATATTACAGTAGAAATCTTGGAAGATTCGATCAAATGAATATCCTTATCAGTTTTAAAAGTACATCCATTACCGTTTAAAACTAAAAGACCATATTTCACAACAAAACGATCATCTTTACCCAAGTTAAAATTATTTCCATTAACTGTTACATTAGCAACGTCAACCTCACCATTATTGTTATTAACTAACTTAATAGCATTTAATAAGTCATTTTTATTGTTAACAGTGATATTTTTTACAATAGGATTATTGTCTTTTCTTATTACAGATATTCCTCCATCGTCACAACATGAAGAAAACCCACTTTTACCAACAGACTTAGTTAATCCAGTATTAATGTTGTAAACATCATTTTCCTTCCAGCTGGTAAATGCATGGGTTGTTGCTGATACTGCTTTTTTACCCCAATTCCAAATCATACCAATTAATGGAATTTCTTCAACAAAAGTCCTAGTATCAGAAGGTTTCCAACAAAACAAAGCTTTATTTCCATTAAAAGAACAATCTAATAAATTGACATTTCCTGCGTTATTGTAGATTGCTCCACCTTTATTTGCAAGATTATCGTTGAAATTACAGTTTACAAAATCACATGATCCGAAATTACGTACTGCTCCACCGTTATCGTCTTCTGCAAAGAAATAACGAATCTCATTACCAACAAAATCAGTATTATTCGCAAAGAGATGACCATGATTAATTACAGCACTATTAAAACCCTTAACAGTCACATTATCAAGAGTCAATACACCAGAAGATGTGACATAAAACGTGATAATTTGCATTTTTATCACCATTACATTTTACAGTTGTACCATTACCAACTAAATGGACATTCATTCCACCTTTAATTTTACAAAAATGAACATCAACGAATTTATCTGCTTCATTCTTTTTAGCATTAGTGAAAAGACTTACACCCCAGTCTTTAAGTCCATTAATAAAACCACCAATGTCTAAAGGAATCCAAATCATTAGCATAATTTACAATTCTTTTCCATAACCCGCCGTAATCCTCAGAACTCAAAGTATACTCAGTATTAGCAGTTAAATTAATAACAACGTCAGCATAATTATATTTAGACGCTGCAGTCAACTGAACTAAAACTTTACCTAATTCTTCACTGTTTCCAATATTAATTACCTTAGTAAAATTGGAATTGTTGTTTTTTGTGTTTAAAACGCGTACAAGACCAGTATCACTACACTCAAATAAAGGTACCTGATTAACATGGTCTAAAAATACATACGCACTAGCACCATTACCCATATATAAATCTTCACCAGTACCAGTATTTCCCCCCCATTTACAGTCAAGGAATTTGTTTACTGATCCATCTTCTCCACAAACTGCACCACCATAACTACATTTATTGTTTTTAAAAGTACAGTTAGCACAGGTTAAATCAGCGAAATTATCTATTGCTCCTCCTTCACGCATCAAACCAGGTGAATTAACAGTATCAAAACGCTGATTATCAACAAAAGTAACATTATAAGCTACAACTTCACCATAAGAACGAATAGCAGGCTTACAACCAGTAAAAGTAAGATTACACAAAGACAACCTCACATTTTTACCAACATTAAAAAAAGTCGCACCATTACCCATAACAACCACATCACCATGATCAACATAGAATAAAACGTCATCATCTGTGTTAAAATTATAATTCTTTTTAGTTAAATTAAGAACATGATTTCCATATTTAATCTGGGCACTATGCGCATCACCCATAACTTTCTTAAAATCATTATATGAAGAAACATTAACAAAATTAGTATATGAATCAACATCCTTAGAAACAGGTACTGCGCCAATATGATCATTAATACCTGCATCAGTAGCATTAAAATCACTAACATCACTAGCAAAAACAACATTCGCACTTAAAAAAACAGCACAAACAACTAACAATGCCAAAAACTTACTAAAATTCAAAAAAAATTAAACCTCC